>NZ_JBQCIE010000034.1:0-49042 GCF_051954055.1 Humibacter sp.
AAAGCGTGAGTATGCGACAGAAACTGCGACCTGAGCGGAGGGCTCCGGCACACTAACGGGTCAGAGCGGCGCCACCCAGACCGCGCGGGCAGCGACGTCGCCCACCGTGATCGGCTCGCCGTCATCGACCGAGACCACCACATCGCCGGCGAACGGGCGGGTCTCTAGCAGGGTGGTGCGGGCATCCAGCCGGATGCTTCGCTCGGCCAGGTAGCGGAGCACCGCTGGATCGGAGTCGGAGATGCGCACCACCCGCAGCGGGGCATTCGGTCGCGCCTGAAGCAGCGGAAGGGCGTGCGGCGTGCGCGGGTCGCCGTCGACCGTGGGGATCGGGTCGCCGTGGGGATCGCGCACCGGATGCCCGAGCGCGGCGTCGATGCGCTCGACGAGCGTGTCCGAGACGGCGTGCTCGAGCACCTCGGCCTCGTCGTGCACCTCGTCCCACGGGTAGCCGAGCGTCTCCACCAGGAACGTCTCGATCAGCCGGTGCCTTCGCACCATCGCGAGTGCGTGCATCCGCCCCGCCTCGGTCAGAGCCACCGCGCCGTACGGCTCGTGCACGACGAGCCCCTGCTCGGTCAGTCGCCGGATGCCGTCGCTCACCGTCGCCGCCCGCACCCCGATGCGCGCCGCCAGCGCCGTGACGGTGACCGGGGTCTGCTCCCACTCGTTCGCCGCCCAGATCACCTTGAGGTAGTCCTGCGCCGTGTTCGTGAGAGCCGAGACGGACATGGCGATCAGTCTAGGGATGCGCGGGTGTCGGGTAGGCTGGTTCGCGTGTTCCTGAACTGTTGTCGTCGCTGAGACGCGTCGCCCCGCCGTGCCATCGCACGGGGCGTGCGCGAGGCATCCGCCATCGACCACCCCGTCCAGCACGAAGAACAACGACAGGATCACCATGAAGTTCGCAGCCTCCGTCACCGACCTCATCGGCAACACTCCGCTCGTCCGCCTGAACCGGGTCACCGAAGGCATCGCCGCCACGGTGCTGGTGAAGGTCGAGTACCTCAACCCAGGCGGATCCAGCAAGGACCGCATCGCCGAGCGGATCATCGACGCCGCCGAGCGTGACGGGCTCCTGAAGCCGGGTGGCACCATCGTCGAGCCGACCAGCGGCAACACGGGCGTCGGCCTCGCCCTGGTGGCGCAGCAGCGCGGATACCGCTGCGTGTTCGTGCTGCCCGACAAGGTCGGCGAAGACAAGCGCAACGTGCTCACCGCGTACGGCGCAGAGATCGTGGTCACGCCGACGGCGGTGGCGCCGGACGATCCGGACTCGTACTACAGCGTCTCCGACCGGCTGATGCGGGAGATCCCGGGTGCGTACAAGCCGAACCAGTACGCCAACCCGAACGGGCCGCTCAGCCACTACGAGACCACCGGGCCGGAGATCTGGCGTGACACCGAGGGCAGGGTCACGCACTTCGTCGCGGGCGTGGGCACCGGAGGGACTATCACCGGGACCGGCCGGTACCTCAAGGAGATCTCCGAGGGCCGCGTGCGGATCGTCGGCGCCGACCCCGAGGGCTCGGTGTACTCCGGTGGCACCGGCCGGCCGTACCTCGTGGAGGGCGTCGGCGAGGACTTCTGGCCGGACGCCTACGACCCGTCGGTTCCCGACGAGATCATCGCCGTCTCCGACGCCGACTCGTTCGCGATGACCCGCAGGCTCGCGCGGGAGGAGGGGTTGCTCGTCGGCGGCTCCAGCGGGATGGCCGTGGTCGCCGCCCTGCGCGCCGCGCGCCACCTCGGACCTGACGACGTCGTCGTGGTGCTGCTCCCCGACGGCGGCCGCGGCTACCTCGGAAAGATCTTCAACGACGGCTGGATGCGCTCATACGGCTTCAGCGACGACTCCGGCGAGGCGACGGTGCGCGAGGTGATCGCCTCGAAGTCGGGAGCGCTGCCCGATCTTGTGCACGCGCATCCGTCCGACACCGTGCACGATGCGATCGGCATCATGACGGAGTACGGCGTGAGCCAGCTGCCCATCCTGAGCGCCGAGCCGCCTGTCGTGATCGGCGAGGTGGTCGGATCGCTCGACGAGCGCACGCTGCTCGACCGGGTGTTCGCGGGTGAGGCCAGCATGGCCGACAGCGTCGGGTCGCTCGTGGCGCCGCCGCTGCCGCTGATCGGCGTCAACGAGACGGTGGCCGCCGCGCGTGCCGCTCTCGGCGAGGCGAACGCGGTGCTGGTGACGGATGAGGGCAAGCCGCTCTCCGTGATCACCCGTGCCGACCTGCTCAAGTTCCTGAGCCGCTGACCGTGCTCCGGATGTCCGGCTCACCGCCCTTCCCGGTTCGTAACTCCTGCAACTTGCTCGCATGACCCGACCCACAGCGCAGAACCACGCGGAGGCGTCGCGCCAGGCCGACCAGATTGCAGGAGTTACGAACCGGGGGGGGGCGGGCGTGACGCGCATCCATGCAAACCAAGAACGAAGGAGATGACTGTGACCGAGACGCACGCCGAAACCGGATTCGCCACCCGCGCCATCCACGCGGGGCAGGAGTTCGACCCGACGACCGGGGCGGTCGTTCCGCCCATCTACCAGTCGTCCACCTTCGTGCAGGATGGCGTTGGGGGGCTCCGCGGAGGCTACGAGTACGGACGCTCGGGCAACCCGACGCGCACCTCGCTCGAGATCGTGCTGGCCGCGCTCGAGGGCGGCGACAAGGCGCTGGTGTTCGCCTCCGGACTCGCCGCGGAGGACGCCCTGCTGCGCTCCGCCCTTCGCCCCGGCGACCACGTGGTGCTCGGCAACGACGTGTACGGCGGAACACACCGACTGATCGATCGCATCTACGGCGAGTGGGGAATCCGTCACACCGCGGTCGACCTCACCGACCTCGACGCCGTGCGCAACGCGCTCGCCGCCGACCGCACGCCCCTGCTCTGGATCGAGACCCCGAGCAACCCGCTGATGAAGATCAGCGACATCGCCGCGCTCGCCGAGCTGGGCCACGCGGTCGGCGCGCAGGTCGTCGTCGACAACACGTTCGCCTCGCCGGCGCTGCAGCAGCCGCTGGCGCTCGGCGCCGACATCGTCGTGCACTCGACCACGAAGTACCTCGGCGGCCACTCCGATGTGATCGGCGGCGCCGTCATCCTGCGCGACGGCGAGCTCACGGAGAGGCTCGCATTCCAGCAGTTCGCCGCAGGCGCGATCGCCGCGCCGATGGAGGCGTGGCTGACCGTTCGCGGCATCAAGACGCTCGACGTGCGCATGCAGCGGCACTCCGAGAACGCGCAGGCGATCGCGGAGCGGATGTCGGAGCATCCCTCGATCGAGCACGTCTACTACCCGGGTCTGCCGTCGCACCCTGGCCACGAGCTCGCCGCGCGTCAGATGACGCGGTTCGGCGGGATGCTCTCGGTCGCGGTGCGCGGGGGAGCGGACGCTGCGCGCCGCCTCGCGGAGTCCACCCGCGTGTTCCAGCTGGCCGAGTCGCTCGGCGGGGTCGAGTCCCTGATCGGATACCCGAGCGAGATGACGCACGCCTCCGTGCGCGGAACGGCACTTGAGGTGCCGGAGAACATCGTGCGGCTTTCGGTGGGCATCGAGTCGGTCGACGACCTGGTCGCCGACGTGGAGCAGGCGCTCGACCGCCTGGGATGAGCGTGGCGGGGCGCCACTTTCTCGCGAGACTACGTGTATGCGCTGAGGCTATGCGCGATGCACGTAGTCTCGGCGCATACTCGTAGCCTCGGTGCGCGGGGAGTGGTGGCGGCTGGCCTGCCCGGTGGCCGTGACGGTGAAGCCGGACTCAGGGAGCGCATAGCGCACTCTGCCGATTCTTGCGGCGATCACATGAATTCGTGACACAGCAGCGAAAGGTCGCGCCGAGCGGGGCACGGCAGCATCGCCTGCATGTCCGAAGCCAGCCGCACCGCGAATGACCGCACGCTCGACCTCGACATCGTCGTGCCGGTGTACGACGAGGAGGGGTCGCTCGAGGCGAGCATCCGGCGGCTGCACGCGTACCTCGACCGGCACCTCGCCGAGACGTGGCGCATCACGATCGCCGACAACGCGAGCACGGATGCCACGCCCGCCATCGCCGACCGGCTCGCCGCGGAACTACCCGGAGTGGTGGTCACGCACCTGGCCGAGAAGGGGCGCGGCCGTGCCCTCAAGCACGTGTGGCTGGACTCTCCCGCGACGGTCGTCGCCTACCTCGACGTCGACCTCTCCACCGATCTCGCGGCGGTGCGGCCGCTCGTCGCCCCGCTGCTCTCCGGACACTCCGACGTCGCGATCGGCACCCGGCTCGATAGGGCATCTCGCGTCACGCGAGGCGGCAAGCGCGAGTTCATCTCCCGCGGATACAACGCGATGCTGCGCCTGACCGGCGCACGGTTCAGCGACGCGCAGTGCGGCTTCAAGGCCATGCGGTCGGACGTGGCAGCGCGGCTGCTCCCGCTGGTCGAGGACAACGGCTGGTTCTTCGACACCGAGCTGCTGCTCCTGGCGGAGCGCGCGGGACTGCGCATCCACGAGGTCCCGGTGGACTGGATCGACGATCCGGACAGCACGGTCGACATCGTCTCCACCGCGATCGCCGACGTGCGCGGTCTGGGCCGCGTGTGGTGGAACCTCGCGCGTGGGCGCATTCCGGTGGCGGCGATCTATGCGGAGTTCGGCAGGCATCCGTTCGCCTCTCCGTCGCCGCCCGGCTTCTTCGGGCAGGTTCTCCGCTTCGGCCTGGTAGGCGTCGCCTCGACGCTCGCGTACGCCCTGCTCTACCTTGCGCTGCAGCACGTCGTCACCGCGCAGGTCGCGAACTTTCTCGCGCTGCTGATCACCGCTGTCGCCAACACTTGGGCCAACCGCCGGTTCACGTTCGGCGTGCGCGGCCCCGGCCGAGCCGTGACGCACCAGGCCCAGGGACTCGTCGTGTTCGGCATCGCCTGGGCGATCACGTCGGGCTCACTCGTCGTTCTTCACACGGTGAAGCCCAACGCCTCCTCCGCACTCGAACTGGTCGTGCTCACCGTGGCCAACCTCGTCGCCACGGCGCTGCGCTTCGTGCTGCTACGCGCATGGGTCTTCGGACGCGAGCGGCGTTCGGCTCGTGGCAGACAGGCATCCGAAGCGTCTTCATCTATGTCGTCAGTGGTGACCGAACCGGCCACCGCCGCACAGAAAGCGAGCACCTCATGACCACCACCTCGCCCGTCATCGTTCCGGTCGAACCGATCCCGGGCGCCCGGAGGCCGTCGCACGGAGATTCCGCGCCACCTCCGCACGACTCCGCGCCGCCGTCGCGTTGGCGCTCGGTGGGCCGTCGGCTGCTGCTCGGCCGTGCAGATGCCGCCCGCTGGGAACGTCCCGCATTGCTCGGTCTGCTGCTTGTCACGGCTGTGCTCTACGTGTGGGACCTGTCGGCCAGCGGATGGGCCAACTCGTTCTACTCGGCGGCCGTTCAGGCCGGCACGAAGAACTGGGAGGCGTTCTTCTACGGCTCATCGGATGCCGGCAACTCCATCACCGTGGACAAGCCGCCGGCGAGCCTGTGGATCATGGAGCTTTCGGCCAGGGTCTTCGGACTCAGCTCGTGGAGCATCCTGCTGCCCGAGGCGATCATGGGCGTCGTCACCGTTGCGCTCGTCTACGCGATCGTGCGCCGGCACTTCTCGGCCGGCGCTGCGCTGCTCTCCGGCGGCGTACTGGCGATCACACCGGTGGCGGCGCTGATGTTCCGGTTCAACAACCCGGATGCCCTGCTCGTGCTGCTCACGGTGCTCGCCACCTACCTCACGCTGCGCGGCATCGAGTCGGGGCGCATTCGCTGGGTGATCTGGGCCGGCGTCGCCGTCGGATTCGCATTCCTCACCAAGCAGCTGCAGGGATTCCTCGTCGCGCCGGTGCTCGGCATCGCCTACCTCGTCGCGGCGAAGACCACGCTGGGCAAGCGGCTACTGCACCTCCTCGCCGCACTCGGCGCGATCGTCGTCGCCGCCGGATGGTGGGTCGCCATCGTCGAGCTCGTGCCGGCATCCGCTCGTCCCTACATCGGCGGCTCGCAGACGAACAGCTTCCTGGGTCTCACCTTCGGCTACAACGGGTTCGGGCGCATCACCGGCGCCGAAACAGGCAGCGTGACCGGCGGAGGCGGCGGCACCGCGACCGGTGGCATGTGGGGAGCGACGGGCATCCTGCGCCTTTTCGAGAACGAGATCGGCGGCCAGATCGCGTGGTTGCTGCCTGCAGCACTCGTGCTGCTAGTGCTGGCGTTCGTGCTGATCGGGCGTGCTCCGCGCACGGACGGCCGCCGCGCCACGCTGATGCTCTTCGGCGGCACGCTCCTGGTCACGGGGCTCGTCTTCAGCTTCATGGGCGGCATCTTCCACGCGTACTACACCGTGGCGCTCGCGCCGTCGCTCGCAGCGGTCGTCGGCACGGGATCCGGGCTGCTCTGGCAGCGGCGCGCCCAGTTGTGGGCTCGGCTCGTCTCGGCGGCGCTCGTGCTCGGGACCGCGGCCTGGGCGTTCGTGCTCCTGCAGGAGGCGGCCGACTGGCTGCCGTGGCTGAAGTGGGTCGTGCTGGTGCTCGCGGTCGCGGCGGCGGCGCTGGTGAGCATCCGCTGGTCGTCAGCGCGGATGTCTGTGCTCGCGGCATCCGTCGCCCTGGCGGCCGTGTTGCTGGCACCGTTCGCGTACACCCTCGAGACCGTCACGACCGGGCACTCCGGCTCGATCGTCACGGCGGGGCCGGCAGTGGCGTCGGGGATCGACGGCCCGGGCGGTGGTGGCCGGGCCGGCGGCGGGTTCCCCGGCAGGAACGGTACCGGTGCGCAGGGCGGAACGGGGACGCAGGGCGGGCCGGGCGCGGGCTTCGCACCGCCCGGCCAGGGCACGACCGGCGGCACCGGGACTGCGCCGGGTGGAAGCACCGGGGGCCGGACTGGAACGCAGGGCGGCACGGGCGCGCAGGGCGGCACCGGCAACGGCGGAGCGCCGACCGTCGGTGGAACACGCGGCGGCATGGGCGGCCTGCTTGGCTCGTCGCAGGTCGGCTCGACGCTGAAGGCGATGCTGGAGAAGGACGCCGACCGGTACACGTGGGTCGCCGCCGCAATCGGCTCGAACAGTGCGGCCGGCTACCAGCTGGCCACGGGCGACGCGGTGATGCCGATCGGTGGTTTCAACGGGTCCGACCCATCACCCACCCTTGCCGAGTTCAAGAAGTTCGTCGCGGAGGGCAAGATCCACTACTTCATCGGCGGATCGGTCGGGGCGGCGAATGGCGGGAGCAACGCATCCAGCCAGATCGCGTCGTGGGTCGCGAAGACCTTCACGGCGAAGACGGTGAACGGAGTGACGGTCTACGACCTGACCTCATGACCTCTCCCGTCCGGGGCGGCCGATAGGCTGGCCGCCCTGGACAGGAGGCCCACATGACCGAATACCGCGCCCATTTCGACGCGACCGTCGAGTTCGTCAACGGGGGCTCGCTCACCGCGGAGGGCTTCCGGCTCGACCTTCCGAGCGCGGACGTCGACGCGGATGCGATCGGGCGGCTCTTCGTGCAACACCTCGGCCTCGCACTCGTCGGCGGCGTCGAGCTCCGCGGTCTCGAGGTCGTGGAGGAGCAGCACCGAGGCAGCCGGGGCATCCAGGAAGCGGTCCCGGAACCGCCGGCGGCCCGTCGGCGAGTGATCGACCTGAGTCATCGCATCCGCCACGGTCTGGTCACCTACCCGGGCCTGCCTGCACCGGTGATCACACCGCACCTCACGCGCGAGGCGTCCCGTGCGGTGTACGCGCCGGGCACGGAGTTCGCGATGGACATCATCACGATGATCGGCAACACCGGTACCTACCTCGACAGCCCGTACCACCGCTACGCCGACGGCGGCGACCTCGCCTCGCTGGACCTCGCCACTCTCGTCGACCTGCGCGCAGAGGTCGTGCATGTGGCGGATGCCACGGAGCGCGGCGTGCCGGCGTCCGTGTTCTACGACCGCGATGTGCGGGGTGCCGCCGTGCTCTTGCACACCGGCTGGGATCGCCATTTCGGCACACCGGGCTACCTGAAGGGCGCGCCGTTCCTGACTCCGGATGCCGTGAACTACCTCGTGGATCAGGGCGCAGCGCTCGTCGGCATCGACTCGCTCAACATCGACGACACCGAGTCCGGCGGCGAGCGGCCGGCGCATTCGGGACTGCTCGCGGCCGGCATCCACGTGGTGGAGCACCTCACGAATCTCGGCAGCCTTCCCGCTCGCGGCGCACGATTCACGGCGGCGCCGCCGGCCAACGAAGGGTTCGGCACGTTCCCCGTGCGCGCGTTCGCGGTCGTCGACGCCGACGCCGCTGGGCAGCGCGCGTAACGTGGCCGACGGATGCCCGGGCATCCGTTTCGAGAGCGAGGGAGCCGAATGGACACCAGGGACCTACTGTCGGATGCCGTGCAGCGCGTCGGGCAGGGCGTGCACCGCCTGCTCGACGGAGCCGACGAGCACCTGCTCACGTTCCGCCCCGACCCTGACGCGAACACGATCGCGTGGCTGGTCTGGCATCTGACGCGCGGCCAGGACGCGCAGATGGCCGACGCGTACGGACTCGAGCAGGTGTGGACCTCCGAGGGCTGGGCCGACCGATTCGGCCTCCCGTTCTCGCGCGGCGCGACGGGATACGGCCACTCGAGCGACGAGGTGGCGGCCGTGCGCGTGCCGCCCGAGCTGCTCGGCCGGTATTACGACGCCACCCAGCGCGTGACGCTCGCGCAAATCGCGGCGACGAGCGACGCCGATCTCGACCGCGTCGTCGACACCCGCTGGAACCCGCCGGTGACGCTCGGTGTTCGGCTGATCAGCATCATCGACGATGACGTGAAGCATCTCGGCCAGGCCGAGTACGTGAGGGGCATGGCCCAGCGCGCCAAGTGAGCCTCATCGGTCGCGTGCCCGCCGCCCCACGAAGAACTCCATCGCCGCGTCCAGCATCTCGGCCGTGAACTCGTGGCCGACGTCGAAGAAGCGGCCCTCATATCCCGGATACGACCCGAGCGCGTCGTGTGCGGCGCGCATGCCGTCCGGTGGGAACAGGGGGTCGCGCTCGCCGTACAGCACGAGCAACTCGCGGGCGGCGCCGATCCTCGCGACATCCGGCCAGTCGCACAGCTGCGGCAGCCCAGGGCTGTGCAGCAGCCAGGAGTGCGTCTCGATGTAGTCCGGCACGAGCGAAGCGAACGTCGCCATCATGCAGGCGACCACGACCGCGCCGATCCGGTCGTCCAGGGCCCCGAGCAGGTGCGCCCGTCCACCTCCACCGGAGAACCCGATCGCGCCGAGACGGCGGGTATCCACTCCTGGCAGCCCGGCAAGCACGTCGGCCGCGACGAGGTCGTCCGCCACGACCATGCCGGCGAACGTCTGCCCGAGCAGCCCCGCGGTCTTCGCGACGAGGTCTTCGTGAGCGGAAGAGACCGCGTCGAAGACCTCGTTTTCGCTCGGCACGTGACCCTCGGAATCCCATAGGGCGAGCAGCGCTTCGCGGGTCCGGGCGAGCTTCGGCGGCGGCGACGACAGGTCGAACCGCCTGCTCGCCCATGAGAACGTGTCGTGCGCGAGCACCACGAAGCCCGCGCGCGCGATCCGGTTTGCGAGCGCATCCGGATTCTCTCCGCCGAAGTCGATGAGCTGTGCGGCACCGGTCGAACGCCGGCCGCCGTGCGGATGCAGCGCGAGGATGCCCGGCAGCAGCCCCGAGACTGCGCCCGCGCCACGCGCACCTGCCTCGCTCGCTTGCGCGGCCGACTCGGCCGGCCGAAGCTCCCACGCGTGCGTCTCCGGGCCATAAGGCATCCGCCATCGCAGGGGAGTGATCGCGAGACCGTCGCGCACGCTCGTCTCTCCGCGGCGAATGGGCGGTGGCGCGGGCTTGCTTCGCAGGCCAAGAACATCCGCGAGCGCCTGCGCCGAGGCATCCGTCGCCGCGAACGCCGGCGTGGAGGATGCGTGTGCAAGCCAGTCTTCGTAGCCGGGTATCGCCGATGCGGTCACGTCCAGCACCCTCCAAGAGACACGACGCAGACAGATCGGTGCCCGCCCCGGCCGTGCGGCCAGAACGGGCACCGACGATGGTGGAGCCGGATCACGAAGCGGAGTCGATCAGTCCCTGAATCTCGGTCTTGAACGCCGACGCCGCTGCCGCCGGGGTGGCACGGCCGAAGATGACGTCCTGCGAGTGACGCTGGGCGACCGTTGCCACGGTGCTCGTGCCCTTCGGCGGCACCGGCGGCACCCACTTGATCTCGCTCTTGATGTCTTCGAGGTACTTCACCGCGAGCTGGTCGGTCGGCGACAGCAGCGGCTTGACCACGGCGAGCACCTTCGCGTTCGCGGGCACGCCCCGCTCGGCGAGCTGCAGCTTGGCGGCATCCGTGCTGTTCAGGAAGTAGTTGATGATGCCGCCCGCCTGCGCCGCGGCCTTGGTCTGCGAACCGATCGACCAGAACATCGACGGCTTGTAATACAGGCCGTTCTTGCTGGCCGAACCCGCGATGCTCGGCGGACGCAGCAGCACGAGGTCGCCACCGTTCGACTGCTGGTATGCGGTGACCTGGTTGCTCCAGGTCCAGCCGAGGGCGGCCTTGTTCGTGCCGAACAGCGTCTGCTGCAGCGAAGCGTTGACGTCGTTCGTGAATTGGTCGGGGGTGGGACCGTCGCCGGCGTCGAAGAACTTCTTGATCATCGTGAACCAGCTCGCCACGTTCGATGTCGAGAAGCCGAGCTTGCCTTTGTCGGTGTAGAGCTGCTCGCCGTGCTGGTGCAGCCAGATCTGCAGGTCCTGGTCGCTGCTCTGCCACGTGCTTCCGGTGAACGCGCCGTTCGACCCGCTCTTGAGCTTGGCGCAGATGTCGAGGTAGTCATCCCACGTCCAGGTCTTGTCGTCGGGCACCTTGACGCCGACCTTGTCGAACAGGGTCTTGTTCGCGGCGATGCCATAGGCGTTGTTGCCGGTCGGGATGCCGTAGAGCTTTCCGTTCAACGTGCCGGCGGCCAGCGACGACTTCAGCGGCGTGAAGTCGATGCTCGCCACCTTCGACATGTCCAGCAGAGCGCCGCGGCCGCCGTACTCGGCGATGTAGGCCTGGTCCATCTGGATGACGTCGGGCTCGGTCTGCCCGGCAACCTGGGTCGAGAGCTTGGTCCAATACGTCGCCCACTGCCCGGGCGCAGCATTGATGGTGACCTTCGGGTGCGCGGTCGTGTACTGCTGGAGGATCTTGTTCGTGTACTCGGTGCGCACCGGGTTGGTCCACCACTCGAAGTTGAGCGTGGCCTTCTTGAACGCGTCGCCGGCCGCCGCGGTCGACGTTGCACCGCCGCCTGCGGGGGTAGCGGATGTTCCGCATCCGGCGAGCAGGAGCGTGGTTCCGATCCCGGTCAGCGCGAGGGCCCCGAACTGGCGCCGGGAGATCTGCTGCTGTGACATGTGGCCTCCTTGCCATGCTGTGGTCACGACGGGCAAACGCTTTCCCGCGTCGTCTGCCACATTATGGTGACCCGATTTGAATCGTGTCAAGCGATCACGGGCACTCTTCAGAAATCGCTTTCTGATCCTCAGTGTATCGGCGCCCGTGGCGCGTTCGCCGTGTACCGGATAACGATTCCGACAAGAGGGCGCAAAGGCGGCGCTGCAGCGGCGACCACGGCCTCGGTCCGGTTCAGCGCGGCCTCACCCCGTCACATCGAGCGTGAGCGGCTGACTGGAGGTGAAGCCGAACCGATTGGTCAGCACAGCGACCACTTGGTGAATGCCGGGCGCTAGGCCCGTGAGCTCCGTCGTGACCTTCTGCGCCGCAGGCGTCGCCGCGGCGAGCTGCTGCTGATCGGCGACCGCGCCGTCGACGTAGAGCGTGTAGCTCGTCGCGTTGGTTCCCCACCACATGTTCGTCGTCACGGTGGTGTCGGATGCCCCGTCGTAGGCGTTGTCGCTCAGCACCGGCGTGCCCGGGTCGGCATCGGTCACCGTGACGGTCACAGAACTGGTCGAGGTGTCGCCGGCGCTGTTGCTCAGCACGCCGGTGTACTCGTAGTTGCCGTTCGGCAGGCCGCCGATGGTCACCGTGGATGCCTGCGGGTCGTCTCCGTTCGCGAGCAGCGGCTCCGTGTAGATCAGCGTGCCGTTCTGGTAGAGCGCGTAGCTGGTCGCGTTGCTGCCCCACCAGTTGTTCAGGTGCACGTCGAAGTAGCCGTCGTGCAGTCCGGTCGCCCAGCCCTGGGTCGTGGAGAGTGCGGCCTTCGCCGGTGCGGATGCCTGTTGGACCTGGAGCCCGTACCCGACGCGTACGTTGTCGATGGTCTGAGTTCCGTAGTTCGAGCTGGTCGCCTGGTACACAATGCGTTGGATGCCGGGCATCGACCCGCGGAACGGCGCGTCCGCGACGACCTCCTTGCCGTTCACGTAGAAGTCGTAACGCTGGTTGACCGTGTCGACGACGAGCGCGAGGTGGTACCAGGTGCCTGGCGTGTACGGAACCAGGTTCTTCAGCGAAGTGCCCTCGTAGGCCGCGATCTCTCCCTTCGTCGTGGCGACGGCGACTCCCGGTGTCGAACCAGAGCCGTAGATGTACGGGGCGCTGAAGTAGTCGGCCTTGTACGCGTCACGCGAGTCGGTGCGCTGCACGTCGGCCTCGACCGTGATCAAACCGGCGAGTGGCGTGGCGAAGTCCAGCTCTGCGCCGGTGATCCCGCTGTTGCTGGAGCGGGTCTCCTGCAGCGAGCGGTTCGCGCCGGGTGCGTCGGCGATGACGTCGACGCTGCCACCCGATGCGGATGTGTTCCAGTCATCCGTTCCGGTCGTGAGGGGGCCGGTGGGCAGCGTGTTGAAGTCGTGCGACTGGATGACGGTGCCGTCCGTCGTCGGCATCAGGAGCGTCGCCGCCGTGGTCGTCGTGGCGATCACGACCGTCACCTGCGTGTCGGTCGCGCTTCGGTAGCCGCTCTTCGTCGCGGTGAGCGTGTACCCGTTCGCGGCGGTCACGTCCTTGAACGAGTACCCGCCCTTGGCATCCGTCTTCGTGGTCGCGGCCGTCGTGCCGCTCCTGCTCAGCGCGACAGTCGCGCCGCTCAGCGGCTGACCGTGGTCGTCGTCGACGATTCCCTGCAGCGTCCCGGTCGTGATGGTCGGGGTCAGCACCAGGTCGAGGCGCGTGCTGTCGCCGTCGGCGACGGTCACGGTCTTCGACACGGTCTTGTAGTAGTTCGTGGATGCCGTGACGGTGACGTCGGCGCCGAACGGCACATCCGGAACGACGTAGAACCCGGTGGCGTCGCTGGTGGCGGTGAAGGTCTGCCCCGCAGCGGAGACCGAGACGGCGACACCGCTGAGCGGGCCGCCGACGCTGGAGGTGATGAGCCCGTCGATCGCCTCGCCGGGCGCACCGGTCGGGGTCGAGTACTCGAAGGCACCGACATCGGGCGCCTTGTTGTAGAG
Organism: Humibacter sp.; assembly: GCF_051954055.1. NCBI lineage: Bacteria > Bacillati > Actinomycetota > Actinomycetes > Micrococcales > Microbacteriaceae > Humibacter > Humibacter sp. The sequence continues at coordinate 13,450 of NZ_JBQCIE010000034.1, forward strand.
CGTGTGACCCGCGAAGTCGACTCCACCGTTGCCGGAGACGGCGCTGCCCTCGTCGATCAGTGCGGAGCCGGCCAGCGGCGCGTATGCGGCGGCGGTCGCGAGCGCCGGACCGCTCGAGGCAGTTCCGTACGGTCCGGTCACGCCGGGATCGGTGAACCGGTCGTCGCCTGTCACGGGATGCGATTCGGCAGCCGGGATGGTGGGCGCGGCTCCGCCGTAATAGTTGTTCTGGTACGTGATGGCGGCACCGGTGGGCATGGCGGGCGATGCGGCGGTCGAGTAGAACGCGTTGTTCGTGAACGCGTAGTTGCTCGCCGTCATGAGCCAAGCCATCGAGGAGGCCACGTTGTAGAAGGTGTTGTTGTAGATCTGGGCCGTGGCGCTCGAGGCCGACCCCAGTTGCATCGGATACTCCGAGTTGTTGGCCACCACGTTGTAGCGCCAGATGCTGTTGCCGAAGTGGATCTGGTAGTCGAGGAACCCGACGTTGTTGTCGTGCAGGTAGTTGTCCTGCACGATCATGTTCGTCGTGCCCATGTCGGTGTCGATGCCGTTCGAGTCGCCTCCGCCGGCCTTGACCGACGTTCCCATGACCTCGTTGTGCTGGGTGGTGACGTCATCCGAGTAGTCGTATTCGATGCCGCAGGTTCCGACGCGATCGACGACGTTGTTCTGAACCAGAGCGCCGCGAACGCTGTTCAGGAGCATCCCGTTCGCACCGTACGGCGTCCCGTTCTGCGTGATGTAGTCGTTCTCCACGGTCAGGTTCGTGAACGGCGCGTAGTTCGTGTCGGTCGCCGAGCTGCGGGTGCCCCAACCGGTCGCCACGGCTCCCGGGTTCGTTCCCGCGTACTGCTTGGTGATGATGCCGCCGAAGGATGTGTTCTCGATGCGCGAGTGTGAGACGGTCATGTCGTTCAAGATCGTGGGGTTGCCCGGGTTCGACGTGTCGGCCACGGTCGTCTCGAAGACGATTCCGCCCGTGTTCTTCATGCCGTCCCAGCCGGTGCCGAACGTGATGCCCGGTTTGTTGTTCGCGGTGCTGCCGCCCATCCAGTGCACCTCGCCGGTGACGTCGTGCACGTACACCGAGTCAACGGTGAGGCCCGAAAGCGTCTGTCCGTCGTCGCCACCGATGTAGATACCGCGGAAGTCGCCGAGATTCGCCCCCGGCGTGCCCGTTGACGGCGCCTGGTTCGTGACTTCGATGTTCTCGATGGTCCAGTGCTGCTGATTGAAGAGCTCGACCGCATTCGGCACCTGTCCCGCACCGTCGATGCGCGGCAGTACGCCCGATCCGTAGTCGCTCACGGTGATGTCCGATGCGGAGTCGCCGGAACCCTTCGGCCAGAGCGTCGCCCCGCTCCATTCCGAGCCGTCCGCCAGCAGGATGTGGTCGCCAGCCTGGAACGTGGTCGCGTCCACCTTCGTCAGCGACTGCCACGGCGACGTGGCGCTCGTTCCCGAGTTGGCATCGCTTCCCGTCGCGGAGTCGACGTAGTACGTCGTGCCCGTCGTATCGGCGTGGGCGAGCGGAGCATCCGCCGCGGAGAGCGTTGCGCCGACCAAAGCTGCGATGCTTGCGGCGGCGACAAGGGTGATCGATCTGACGAGTCGAAGCATGGGGCAGAGATTAGTGATCGTTCACTTTCGATGTCAACGATTTTCTCCGGACGGCCGCCTCAACTGGGTGCCGGCCCGCTGGATGCCCGTGCGATGAGCCTGCCCATCACCTGCGGTTCGAAGCGGGGCGGCTCGCGATCCTCGACCCGGGCTATCAGCTCCTGCATGGCCTGGCGCCCGATCAGTTCCAGGTTGAGCTCCACGGTCGTGAGCGTGGGGGAGAGGAACCTCCCGATCTCCTCGTTGTCCCACCCCACGACACTGATCTCGTCGGGAACCCTGATGCCGCGGTCCTGCAGCCCGCGGATCACGCCGAACGCGACGAAGTCGTTCGCGGCGACGACGGCAGTCACGCCCGAGTTGGCGGGCAGGTTGCGAGCGGCCTCGTAGCCGGACTGCACCGACCAGTCGCCGCCGACCACGCCGTACGACTCGAGCCCGAGCCGCTCGACGGTTTCGACATAGACGGCTCGACGGTTGCGGGCGGACGCCCAGTCCTGGTTTCCGGCCACGTGCAGAAAGCGACGATGACCAAGATCGGCGAGGTGCTGTACTACCTCCCTGGCGAACGCGCCGTCGGCGAAAGCGCCCGTTGAGCGCATCTTCTCGTCGTATTCGCCCATGATCAGTAGGGGAACGGACGGCTCGGCGGTCCCCGCGAGCGCTCCGCCGAGCGGCGTGAACGACAGAATGCCTTCCGCTCGCTCGCTCTCCATCAGGGTGAGCACACGCTCCCGGCGGCGAGCCTCGTCTCCTTCCAGGCTGACCACGTCGACCTGATAGCCGGCCGCGTGGGCGGCAGCCGCGGCACCGCGGAACGGCGTGGGGACGAAGTAGGTCAGCTCGGGCAGAACGATCGCGATGCGATTAGTGCGTCGCGTGCGCATCGACCTGGCGATCAGGTCGGGTCGATAGTCGAGGTCGCGGATCGCCTTCTCGACGCGCTCGACCGTAGCGGCTTTGAGGCCGCCGTTGAACCTGAGGTAACGCGAGACCGTCTGATGCGATACGCCCGCGTGCTCGGCGACCTGCATGATCGTCACGCGCTTGCGCCTGGCCGTGCCGAGCGTCGCATCCTTACCGTCCATGCGGCAAGTTTTGCACACGCGTAGTGAACGATCACTATTTGTGCTAGCGTGACCGCACATCGGGAAAGCGGTTGCCCGCTCCACCGCAGCATGGCAAGCACAACTCTGGCAAGGAGGCCACACATGTCACAGCAGCTCTCCCGGCGTCAATTCGGCGCCCTCGCGTTGACCGGGATCGGGACGACGCTTCTGCTGGCCGGATGCGGAACATCCGCAACGCCGCAGGCCGGCTCCACGTCCACCGCGGCAGCAGGCGACGCATTCAAGAAGGCGACGCTCAACTTCGGGTGGTGGAGCAACCCGGTGCGCACCGCGAACACGAACAAGATGGTGCAGAGCTACACCAAGGCGCATCCGGCGATCACCGTGAACCAGCAGCCGGGCCAGTGGCCGACCTACTGGACCAAGCTGTCGACGCAGGTCGCGGGGCAGACCGAGCCCGACGTCATCCAGATGGACCAGGCATACATCGCCGAGTACGGCGGCCGCGGCGCGCTGCTCGATCTGTCGACGGTCGGCTCCATCGACACGAAGCCCGTCAAGTCGTCGCTCGCCGACGGCACCCTGAACGGCAAGCTCTACGGCATCCCGATCGGCGAGACCGCGTACAGCATCTGCGCGAACAAGACGCTGTTCCAGAAGGCGGGCGTCGACGTTCCCGACGACAAGACATGGACGTGGGATGACTACCTCAGCATCTGCAAGAAGCTCGCCGATGGCAGCAACGGTGCCTTCACCGGCACGAACTGGTACGGCGGCGATCAGGATCTGCAGATCTGGCTGCACCAGCACGGCCAGCAGCTGTACACGAACAAGGGCAAGCTCGGCTTCACCGTCGACACGGTGACGAGCTGGCTCACCATGGTGAAGAAGCTCTTCGCCTCCGGCGGCTCGCTCACCCCCGACCAGTACACGAACGACATCGTCGCGTCCACGCAGCAGACTCTCTTCGGAACGAACAAGGCTGCTCTCGGCTGGCTCTGGAACACGCAGATCACGTCGTACCAGGCCGCCAACGGCGGCGAATGCGTGCTGCTGCGTCCACCGAGCTCCGCCGGCTCCGCGAAGAAGAACGGCCTCTACTTCAAGCCTTCGATGTACTGGTCGATCGGGTCGCAGACGAAGTACCCGGCGCAGGCGGGCGGACTGATCAACTACTTCCTCAACGACATCTCGGCCAACAAGATCCAGCTCACGGAGCGGGGCGTTCCGGTGGGCGCCGCCGTCGTGAAGGCGATCAAGCCGCTGCTGTCGCAGTACGACCAGAACGCGGTCGACTACCTGGAGAACATCAAGAGCGAGATCAAGTGGGTGCCCCCGGTGCCGCCGAAGGGCACGAGCACCGTGGCATCCGTATCGCAGCGCCACACCGAAGACGTGATCTTCGGGCGCGCGACGCCCGCTGCCGCAGCGGCGGCGTTCCGCACCGAGGTGCAGAGCCTGCTGGCCAGCAACTCGTGACGCGGCAAGCAATGAGCGAATACGTCATCAACGACAACGGTGCCTGGTGCTGGTTTCAGGATGAGCGCGCGATCGTCGATCCCGAGACGCAGACGCTCGTCGTCGGCTCGATCGCGGTCGCCGAGGGCCCAGGGGGTGAAGGTCGAGCGGGCAACGTCGAGTTGACCGTCGTGGACCTGCGTTCGCGAACGGCGCAGGTGGTCGTACTGCACGAGGCGTTCGAGGCGGACGACCACGACGTTCCCGCGTTGTGGCGGCGGGCGGATGGCCGCTGGCTCGCGGTCTACACGAAGCACAAGACGGACGACCTGCTGCGCTGGCGGATCAGCGAGCCCGGCGATCCGACTCGTTGGGGTCCCGAACAGGTGTTCGACTGGGCGCCGTATACGGGTGGGCGCGGTGTCACGTACGCCAACCTGCACGCACTCGAGGGTCGGCTGTACTGCTTCAGCCGCGCGGTGAACGACGACCCGTGCGCGCTGGTCTCGGACGACAACGGCGACACGTGGGCGTACGCGGGCAAGATCTTCACCCGGCCGAAGATCGGGTACGTCAACGGCTATACGCGGTACGCGGGTAGCGGCGAACGCATCGACCTGATCACGACCGATCACCACCCGCGCGACTACGACAACTCGATCTATCACGGCTTCTTCGCAGGCGGCGCTCTGCACCGGTCCGATGGGTCCCTCGTGCACGAGCACCTGTTCGATCCGGCCACGGATGCTCCGTCGCAGGTCGAGCTCACCACCGTGCTGGCCGCGGGGGAGGAGCTCGACGGGGTGACGCTGACGCACGCCTGGACATCCGACATCCGTCGCTCGGCGAACGGCACGATCGCCGCGACGCTGACAGCGCGGGGGGATGACGACCCGGCCGGACCGGACGAGGAGTTCGCCCGCCTGCGCCCGGTTCTCGACCACCGGTTCGTCTACGCGCGCAAGGAGCCAGACGGCGGCTGGTCGCGGCATCCGCTCGGCAAGGCGGGAGCAGGCCTTCTGCCGCACGAGCAGGACTACACCGGGCTCGCGACGATCGACCCCTACGACCTCGACAGCGTCTACGTCTCGACGCCGTTCGACCCTCGCTCGGGTAAGGAGACGGCGTACCACGAGATCTACGCCGGCCGAACGACGGATGGCGGAGCCACCTGGGCGTGGACGCCAGTCACCGAGAACTCGGACGTCGACAACCTGCGGCCCATCATTGCGCCCGGCGATCCCGATCGGGTCGTGCTGCTCTGGTTCCGTGGCGAGATGACCGCATCGCAGCACTACCGCTGCGAGATCGTGCTCCGCGACACACCGCGGAACTCCGAAGGGAACATCGAGCGATGAGCGACCGAACCGAACTCGTGCTCCGACGCGAGCTGGACCGATCCGTCGATGTCACGGCGTCCGCCGGCGGCGTCGCGTTGATGCGGTACGTCTATCGTCCCGACGAGGTGCAGTACGAGTCGCCCCGTCCCTACGTGCATCCGGTGCGCACGTTGTCGGGTCGGCTCGTGACGGTCTTCCGTCCGTGGGACCACGTGTGGCACAAGGGCATCACCCTGGCGCTGCCCGTGGTGGGACGCGACAACTTCTGGGGCGGACCGACCTACACACGTGAGGCCGGCGGGTACGTCACGCTGCCCAACAACGGCTCGCAGGACCACGACCGGGTGACCGTGTTCGCGCAGCACGACGACGCGGCGGCATTCGGGCATGACCTGACCTGGCATCGGCAGCCGGCCGGTGCGCAAAGCGGCGCTTCCGTCGGAGACGTCGTGTTCTCCGAGAGTCGCCTGCTGACCGTGTCGATAGCCGAGGGTGAGGATGCCTGGGTGCTCGGCTGGCGCACGAGTCTCACCAACGCCTCGGGAGCGCCCATCGAGATGGGCTCGCCGACCACCGAGGGCCGGGAGAACGCCGGTTACGGCGGTCTGTTCTGGCGCGGACCCCGTTCGTTCACCGGCGGGGCGATCATCGCCTCGAACGGAGTCGGCGGGGAGGATGTGCGCGGCACCCGTGCCGAGTGGGCCGGCTTCACCGGCCGTCACGACGGCGAGGACGGCGCATCCACCGTCGTGTTCGCCGACCTGTCGCCACAGCAGAACCTGGACACGAAGTGGTTCGCCCGCTCCGAGCCGTTCGCCTGCCTCAACCCCGCGCCGTTCTTCGACCGCGTCCGCATCGTCGAACCGGGCGAGACCTTTGAGCTGCGCTACGCCGTCGCGATCGCCGATCGCGAAGCGGACGGCGATCGGATGTCCGCGCTCGCCGATGCCGCGCGTTCCGCGGCCGAGCGTGCGGAGGCCATCGCTTCACCCATTGTCGAGGAGGTCAACTGACATGACGGACAGCGAGATCACGACGATCCGACGCGGCGAGGCGTTCGCACCGGGCGCGTCATCCCGTGTCTTCACCGCGGAGAAGCCGTTGCGAGTCGGCGTCGTGGGCACGGGCGGCATCGCGGCCGCACACGCCCGAGCCGTCGCGAGCCTGGGTGGTCGTGCTCGGGTGGTGGGTGCGTGCGACATCGACGTGGATCGGGTGCGGGACTTCCAGCACACCTGGGATGTTCCGATCGGGACGACGTCGCTGGAGGAGCTGCTGGAGGCGGTGGACCTGGACATCGTTCATCTGTGTTCCCCGCCCGGTTCCCACAAGCAGCAGGCGGTGACCGCGCTGCGCCGCGGCATCCACGTGCTGAGTGAGAAGCCCCCGGCTCTGTCGTTGGCGGAGTTGGATGAGATCGCCGCGGCGGAAGCGGCGGGTGGCGCCTGGTTTGCGACGGTGTCGCAGCACCGGTTCGGATCCCGCGCGCTGTGGTTGCGGGACGGGGTCGCCGACGGGGCACTGGGCCGACCGTTGAGCGGGGTGTGCAACACGCTGTGGTACCGGCCGGACTCGTACTTCGCGGTGCCGTGGCGGGGGAAGTGGGATGTCGAGGGTGGTGGTCCCACGATGGGTCACGGCATCCACCAGCTGGACACCATGCTCTCCATCCTCGGCCCCTGGTCGCAGGTGGTCGCCGTCGCCGCACGACAAGCCCGCCCCGTGGCCACCGAGGACCTCTCACACGCGATCGTCACGCTGGGTAATGGGGCGGTGGTGAGTGTGGTGAACAGCCTGCTCTCCCCGCGGGAGACCAGCTATCTGCGGTTCGATTTCGAATACGCCACCGTGGAGTTGGAGCACCTGTACGGGTACACCGACGACTCCTGGAGAATCACCCCGGCACCCGGGCATGAGGAACAGGTCGCGGCCGTGTGGGCGCAGGGCCCGTCCGGGACCGGGAGCGGTCATGCCGCACAGTTCGCCGCGATCCTGACCGCGATCGAACACGGTGAACCGTTGCCGGTCACATTGCCGGATGCCCGCACCACCCTGGAGCTGATCGCCGGGATCTACGCCTCCGCGTTCACCGGAACCCGCATCCACCCCGGCGACATCGACAACGCATCACCCTTCTACCGCACCATGGCCGGAAACGGCGCGCCATGGGACGCACAGCCGGAGCACGACCCGCGATGAGTGGCATCGCCGCGGTCCCGGGGCTCCCCGGCGGCGTCGGCGTCTCACGCCTGAGGGTGTACGACTGGCCGACCGCCGACGGACTGAGCGGTGGTTCACCGCACCTGCACGCCGCGTCATCCGAGGCGTACATCGTGCTCGCCGGCCGCGGCCGGGTCCAGACGCTCAGCGCGCACGGCCTCGCGACGACCGAGCTCGAGCCGGGAACCGTTGCGTGGTTCACGCCAGGGACCGTTCACAGGCTCATCAACGACGACGGCGGCCTCGATATCCTCACGGTGATGTCGAACGCCGGGCTGCCGGAGGCAGGCGACGCGGTGCTGACGTTCCCGCCCGAGATCCTCGCAGACCCGCAGAGTTACCGACGCCATGCGGCGCTGCCGGCATCCGGCACCGAGGAGGAGCTGGCGGATGCCGCGCGCCGACGTCGAGATCTCGCACTCGACGGCTTCGCCCGGCTCTGCGCCCGTGCAGAGACCGATCTCGACGGTGCGCTCCGCGGCCTCTACGAGGCCGCGACCACGCTCGTGGCCGGGCGCATCCCGGACTGGCGCGCCATCGTCGAGGCCGGTCCCTCCGCGCAGGTCTCCGCCACACTGCGACAACTCGAGCTGCTCGAGAGCGGGAGCGCCGGCAACATGCGCGAGTCGCGCATCAGTACCGCCGCTGACTCCGCCGAGCGGTTCGGCATGTGCGGACGGCTCACGGTATGGAGCGGCGAATCATGATGCTACTCTTGCTCAGAAATCGCTTTCTGGTTCGGCTTGACGGATCGCGCAGGTCGCAGGTAACGTTGCTCCAACAGTTCCGGGGAAGCGCTTTCCAAGACTGTCCAACCCGATCTCGAGCATGGTTTGCTCGAGAGGATCGCACGGCGATCCGCACCACGTACTCAGCGTCGACTACTAGGGGGCTCGCGTGAGCGTCTTCGAAGAACTGCGATCTGTCAGGTCGTCCAAGACGACGGGCAAACGCGACAACAAGGCGGCGTTCTTCTTCCTGCTGCCGTGGCTCTTGGGGCTGCTCTTCATCACGGCCGGGCCGATGATCGCCTCGCTGTGGATCTCGTTGACCAACTACAACCTGATCCAATCGCCGTCGTTCATCGGCGTGCAGAACTACGTGCGGATGTTCCACGATCCGCGGCTTCTGAACTCGCTGCGCGTCACGTTCGAGTACGTGTTCGTGTCGGTGCCGATCCAGCTGATCCTGGCCCTGGCACTCGCGTTGCTGCTTGACCGCGGAATGAGGGCTCTGCCGTTCTATCGGTCGGTCTTCTACCTGCCGTCGCTGCTGGGCAGCTCGGTGGCCGTGGCCATCCTGTGGCGGCAGATCTTCGGCCAGGGCGGCCTCGTGAACCAGGTGCTCGGGCTGATCGGGCTGCACAACATGCCGGGCTGGATCTCGGACCCGCAGTGGGCGCTGGGCACGATCATCCTGCTGAACGTGTGGACGTTCGGTGCGCCGATGATCATCTTCCTGGCCGGGCTGCGGCAGATCCCTGACATGTATTACGAAGCGGCGTCGATCGACGGTGCCGGCAGGTGGCGCCGGTTCATGAGCATCACGCTGCCGATGCTGTCGCCAATCATCTTCTTCAACATCATTCTTCAGCTGATCGGCGCGTTCCAGTCGTTCACGCAGGCGTTCGTGGTCTCAGGTGGAACCGGCGGACCGTCGGACTCGACGATGTTCTATTCGCTCTACCTGTACCAGCAGGGCTTCAACCAGTTCGACATGGGGTATGCCTCCGCGATGGCGTGGCTGCTGTTCATCATCATCGCCATCATCACGGCCGTGACGTTCGTCACCTCGAAGTATTGGGTGTTCTATGACAACTGAGACCGCAACCAGGGCTCTGCTCGTCCCGTCGGGTCGCAAGGGCCGAGAGCGATCGCGTGGCATGCGCGCCAGCGTGCGCGGCGTGATCAAGCACGTGATCATGATCGCCGCGGCGATCCTGATGATCTACCCGCTGCTATGGATGGTCGTCAGCTCGCTTCGTCCGAACAACGAGATCTTCACGAACCCGAGCATCATCCCGAACCACTTCGACTGGCAGAACTACACCGCCGGTTGGAACGCGTTGTCCTCGCCGTTCGGGCTCTACCTCGGCAACTCGCTGATCATCGTGCTCGGCGCCGTGATCGGCAACCTGTTCGCCTGCTCGCTGGCGGCGTATGCGTTCGCGAGGCTGGAGTTCCGGTTCAAGCGGGTCGCGTTCACGATCATGCTGCTGACGATCATGCTGCCGTTCCAGGTGACGTTGGTGCCGCAGTACATCATGTTCTCGTTCGTGCACATGCTGAACACGTTCTGGCCGCTGATCCTGCCGAAGGTGCTGGGCACCGACTCGTTCTTCATCTTCCTGATGGTGCAGTTCATCCGCGGTATCCCGCGGGAGCTGGACGAGGCGGCGCGCATCGACGGATGCGGGCATCCCCGGATCTTCTTCCGTGTCATCCTGCCGCTCATGACCCCGGCTCTGGCGACGACGACGATCTTCACGTTCATCTGGATGTGGAACGAGTTCTTCGGCCCGATCGTCTACCTGACCCAGCCGCACACCTGGACCGTGCAGGTCGCCCTCGGCCAGTTCATCGACAACCAGACCGGCGGCAACTGGGGGCAACTGTTCGCCATGTCCGTCGTCTCACTCGTACCGGTGTTCATCGCGTTCCTGATCGGTCAGCGCTTCCTCATCAGAGGCATCGCCACCACCGGCATCAAGTAACGCCGCGCGCTGGAGCTGGGAGCGAAGGCCATTTCTGGCCTTCGCCGCGACGCCAGCGCCGACCGCCGTCTCGGCAGTCGGTTGTGACGAGGGGAGGTGCGGCACAATCGAGGGACACACCAAGGGGAGCAGGAGTGGCAGCAGACATCCGCAGCGCATCGCATGAGCCGGGCGGGAACGGCTCCGTCCCCACGCTCGCCGACGTGGCCAAGCACGCGGGCGTGTCCTTGGCGACGGCGTCGCGTGCACTGAACGGCAGCACGCGCACGGTCAATCCGCAGCTGAAGGCCAAGGTGGAGGCATCCGCTCGGCAGCTGCACTACACGGCCAATGTGCAGGCGCAGGCCGTCGCCCGTGGCACGAGCCGCACCGTCGCGCTCGTGCTCGGCGACATCGCCGACCCGTACTTCTCCGCGATCGCGGCAGGGGTGGCGGATGCCGCGGCACGGCACCGGCTCATCGTGACGATGTCCACGGCGGGCACGGAGCCCGAGCACGTGGTCGAGACGATCGCCGCGTTGCGGGGGCAGCGCCCGAGCGCCGTGATCGTGGTGGGCAGCCGTTATGTCGACGACGAGACGGAGGCCGCGATCGCCGCCGAGCTGCGGGCCGTCGAGGCGCAGGGCGGACGCGTCGCCATGATCGGCGCCCAGGCGAACGGGTTCCGGGCCGTCCCTGTGCTCAACGCGGACGGCGCCGCGGCGCTCGCGGATGCCCTTGTCGGGCTCGGGTACCGCGACTTCGCCGTTCTTGCCGGGCCGACGAGTCTGACGACGTCGGCCGACCGCACGCGCGGCTTCCTCGCCGGGTTGGCGGAGCACGACATTCGGCCGGACGAAGCATCCGTCCTCACCGGGGGGTTCTCGCGGCAGGGTGGATACCGCGACATGCTCCGGATGCTGGGTGCCGGCATCCGCCCCGAATGCGTCTTCGCCGTCACCGACGTGATGGCGGTTGGCGCGATGACCGCGATGCGCGAGCGTGGGCTGACGCCCGGCGTCGACATCGCCGTCGCGGGGTTCGACGACATCGAGATGCTGCAGGACGTCGTGCCGTCGCTCACCACGGTGTCGCTGCCGCTGCGGGAGCTGGGGGAGCGTTCACTCGAGCTGGCGCTAGCAGAGGCGCCGGTCGAGCAGCAGGCGATCCGCGGCGAGGTCACGCTGCGCGACAGCACCCCGCCCCGCGCCTGACGCCCTCCCCGCGGGTTGAGTAGCCGCGAAGCGGCGTATCGAAACCCTCCTAACGCGGTCATCGGGTTTCGATGCGGCGGCTGCGCCGCCTACTCAACCTGCGGGAGGGGCCGGTGGCTGTGTCAGGGGAGGGCAACCGCGGTGCGTGTGCCGTCGGGCCAAGTGACCTCGAACTCGGTCATCGTGCCTGCGGTGAACGTGCGCGCGGTCGGCGTGGCACCGGCGGGGCCTCGCCCGAGGTAGGACGCCGCGATCACCGTCTCGCCGGGCTGTGCCGCCTCGAAGACCAGCCACGGAACCGCGACGCGGGCACCGATCGGGGACGCGCCGTCCTCGACGTGCACACTCGGCGTCGCGCCGGGCGTCAGCGGGACGAGCTCGGCCATGAGCCCGTGCGACTCTGCTCGGGCTGCGCTGCCATCGGCGCCGTGCTCGCTCGACTCGCGGGGCTCGTCGCCGCTGAGTGGCCAGCCGCTGATGCGCAGCGGGACCGGCGAGGATGCCCGACCGTCGGCATCCGAGACCCGTACGGCGCGCACTTCCCAGGCTCCGCGGACCACGGAAGCGGTCTGAAGGGTCGGGCCGTCGGTGACGACGCCGCTGCGGCCGGATCCGTGGTCGGGTCCGGTGTCTCCGCTGGAGTCGACCCAGTGCGAGTGGGTGACGGAGGAGGCGTACGCCGCGACGCCGTCGTCGCCGATCAGTCCCCGGTCGAACCCGGTGCGATGCGTGGACCGGCCCTGCTCGTCGAGCGCACCGGCGGAGTTGTCCACCGGATCGTCGATCGTGGCGCCGATGAGCGGCGGAACTGTCGCGTTCGAGTAGCCGTAGCGCGCATAGATCGGCGAGTCGCCGGCGGCGTCGTCCTTCGCGGCGTGGTCCGCTCCGTGATTGAACAGGCGCACGACGCCGTCGGATGCCGTTCCGCTGACGATCCAGCCCGCCGGGCGGATCAGGCGCCGTGTGTCAGAGGCCTCCACCGGCAGCGGCTCCTCGACCGACTGCCAGACCGGATGCTCCACCGGCAGCAGGAGCCCGAGCATCCCCTTCGATGCCCAGTACGGAGACCCAGGTCCCGAGTAGTTCTGCGCCATCGCCGGCCACTCGCCGAAGTAGCCCATCGTGAGCAGCCCCTCGGCGGAGATGGCGCCGCGTTCCACGAACGCCTTGAGCACCCCGGACGCCGCCCGCCGGATCGCGCCGGGCGACAGGTTCGTTGCGCCGGTCATGGCACCCATCCAGAGCGGTGCGGCGGTGGCGAATCGGTAGATGAGGCTGCGACCCTGGAAGACCGGAAGCCCGTCGGCGCCGATGAGGTGCACATAGTCGTCGAGGAACTCGGTGAGCCGTCCGCGGAAGACCGGCTCGAGAGCGTCGGCGCCGAGCTCAGCGGACCCCTCGGATGCCGCCCACAGCAGCGGATACACGTGCATGGCCCAGCCGCAGTAGTAGTCGAAGGCGCGCAGTCGGCCGTCGGCGTACCATCCGTCGGCGCGATAGTAGGACTCGATCGTGGCCAGGTCGGCGGTGATGCGTTCCACGTCATACGGGCCGCCCACCGACGCCAGGAACGTCTCGACCGTGAGGCGGAACCACAGCCAGTTGTTGTCGGGGTACCAGCCCTCTGGCGACTGCGCCAGCCAGTCCACGAGCTGCTGCTTCTCGCCGGCGGAGAACGTGTCCCAGAGCCACGGCCTGGTCAGCTGCAGCGCGAGCGCGACGGATGCCGCCTCCACCTTCGCCTGATCCTTCTCGCGCGGAGTGGGCCAGCGCTCTGGATTCGCGGGGTCGGTTCCGGCAAGGAGCCCCCGCCGGTACCACGAGGTGAAGCCGAGCGGATCGGCGCCGTTCTCGCCCGCGATGCGGAACGCGTAGAGCAGAAGCGACCGTGCGAACCCTTCGAAGCCGTCGCTGCCCTCCCCGCTCGCGCTCGCCTTGCCCGGCAGCACGACCCGGCTCCCGGTCGCCGTGAAGTACGGCCGCAGCGACAGCAGAAGGTGGTCGGCGATGGCCGCCCAGTGTTCCCGAGTCCAGCCTGTGAAGGGCGAGAGTTCCCGGTTCTCTGCCGGCAGCTCGAGGGCCCGCGGATCAAGGTCCACGGGGTCGAGGGTTGGCCGGTCGAGTGTCATACGGTTGCCTCCTCAGGCATGGGGGTGGATTCCGTGGCGAGCCGCTGCGACGAGTCGCGCACGTGCAGCTCGGCGCTCAGCTTCACGCGGTGGGCGGGCCGGCTGGCGCCGCCCTCGAGGCGCGCGATCAGCAGGTTCACCGCCTCACGGCCGACGAACTGCTTCGGCGGCCGCACCGCCGTGATGGCCGGGTCGCCGTACCTGGCGACGTCGTCGTCGTAGGCGACGAGCGCGAGATCCTGCGGCACGCGGATCCCGCGGTCCAGGCAGTGCTGCTCGAGCGCCAGCGCCTGCGGGTCGGGCAGCACGATGAGGGCCGTGGTTCCGGACTTCTTGCAACGGTCGAGCACGTCGTCCATCTCGCGTTCGCGGCCGGGAGCGTCGAAGCGCATGCCGTTCAGCTGCACGCCATCCGTCGGCAGGCCCAGCGACCTGATCGCGGATCGCCACCCACGCCGCACGTAGCGCCCCGTGGGGTACTCGGACTGCGTGAGCAGGCCGATGCGCTCGTGCCCCGACGCGTGCAGGTGTCGCACCGCTTCGGCCGCGCCGGTCGCGTGATCGGTCACCACGGACTCGAGCCGGTGCACGCCCGCGGCGGAACGGATGCGCCGCTCCGCCAGCACCACGGGCACCGGCAGCGAGTCGAGCCAGCGCAACATCTCCAGGCCCTCATCGCCGGACTGGTCAGCGGCCACGATGAGCCCGTGCATGCCCGGCGTGTTGAGCAGCGCCTCGACCTGCTTGCGGTTGTCGCGCACATCGTAGGTGGATGCCCGCAGCATCAACCGCGCACGCAGCTGCAACGCCTGCGCCCTCGCGCCGTTCACGATGGGCGGCCAGTAGTAGTCGAGCGAGGGGACGACCATACCGATCGTGTACTTCGTGACCGTCGGATCGTGGCCGGCGAGTCCCGGCGCCAGGCCGGGTTCGATGGAGCTGCGCAGTGTGGCGCCGCCGTGCACCCTGGTGACGAGCCCCTGCTGGGCGAGCGCGTTGATGTCGCGCCGGATCGTCAGCTCGCTCACCCCGAGCCGAGTGGCGACGTCGCTCACGCTCACCGACCCGTGCTCACGGATCTCGTCCATGATGCGTTCGCGCCTCTGCAGCGCGAACAGCTGGTCTCCGCCGCTCACGGCCGCACCTCCTCCACGATGGTGGTCAGGGACCCGGCCGATGCCTCGAGCCTGTACGTCAGACGAGTCAGCTTCGCCCCCCACGCGTCGATCAGCTCGGGGTCGTCGAGCTCCCACACCTCGGCGGTCGGCTCGACGCCCTCTGCCGTGGTGACGCGGATGCTGCGTCCGTCGGCGGTGACGACGACCTCGGCGCCGCGCACCTCGACGGAGCCCGCCGCGATGAGGTGCACGTCACTGGCCGCCGTTCCGTCCAGCCGCCAGGTGTCCACGATCTCCGCGCGCTGCGCCGACACGAGACGGAACGCGCGCGTCCACGCCTCGCCGTTCGCCACCGGGTACGCCCTCGAGAGGTCGAGCTCGAGGCCGTCCTCGGGGACACCCAGCACCGTGGCCGCGAACGCCGGGCCCTCGCCCTGCTCGAGCCCGCGCGGGGCGGGCGCGTTGTGCCATCCGCTCTGCATGGCGCGGATGCCGTACCGCTGTGCGCTGAACGTCTGCGCGGTGTACGTCGGCTTGCCGATGTCGACCAGCAGCGGTCGCCCGCCGGAGGCGAGGATGAACGAGCCGACGTCCTTGTGGTTGTGGTTCTCGTCGTTCGTGCCGCCCTTCGCGGCGAGCGTCAGGCCGGCCGTACTACCTTCTTCGGTCCGGCACAGGAGCACCTGTACGGAGGGCAGCCAAACCCTGGTCGGCAGCGGCGGAGCGCTGGGAGCGGTGTCACGCCACGCCGTATCGCTCAGCGCTCGCATCAGCCGCGGCAGCCCGCGGTCGGCGTGCGCGACGGGCTCGCCTGGGCGTCGTCCGCCACTCGCCCACGAAACGACCTGCTCGTCGCCCAGCAGGGATCCCCAGCGGAACGGAACGTGCCAGGGCTCGCGAGCGCCGATGCGTGCCCGTCCGTCGGCCACATTCACGTACCAGTCGCCGCCGAGCTGCATGCGCATCGGGAACCGCAGCGATTCGGCGATCACCGGGATGCCCGCGGCATCCAGCGCGCCATCGGTGATCCGCACCACGACGTCGAGGAACTCGAGCATGCGCGCCGCGCCCTGCCACCAGTAGCTGACGCCCTCGTCGATCGCCCCGTCGGCGGGCAGGGTCGCGACGTACCGGTCCAGCGCTTCCAGCGCCCGGTCCAGGATGCGGGCGAGGCGCTCCGTGTCGTCGACCAGCAGCACCGCGGCGAGCACGATGTTGCCCAGGATCCACGGGTTCCAGTTGTTCACCTCGCGCCAGTAGCCGAGCCACCAGAGGTCGTCGCGCGTCTCGAACGGCGTGAAGACGCGCTGCTCAGCCTCATGACGAATGCGTTCTCGGATGCCCGGCCACGTGGCATCCCATCGCTCGCCGAGCACATGGTCGGCGACGGCGAGCTGGGCGAGCACCTCGCCGGCCCAGAGGTCGACGTAGGGGGAGGAGGCATCCGAGATCACGAACCCGCGGCGCGCGTGCGCGTCGTCGTGCGCAGGAAGCGACCAGGTGCTCAGCTCGCACATCAGCACGGCGCCGTCGGCGGCCTCGTCGAGCCAGGCCGGATCATCCGTCGCCGCGGCAGTCACCACCGCCCGGGTCAGGCGGTACATGCGATCGTCGAGCGCCTTCTCGTACTGGCGACGGTCGCCGTCACGCACGTAACGGGCGAAGACGGATGCCAGTGCCTGCGGCCAGGGCTGCCCGCGTTCCGCCCGCGCCTGCTCGGCGACCGCGTCGAGCGTGACGCTGTCCATGGCTGTCCAGGCTGCGCGGTCCGCCGCGGTCGGGATGCCCAGGCGCCTGCGCAGCTCGGCGACGCCGACGCCGCGGAAGGCATCGGCGAGCGCCGGCCCGCGCATCCCCTCGCCCCACTGCGCGAACAGCGGGCCGCGGAACTCGTGGTGCTCCACCTCGACACCCGTCGGAGGTGTGGCGTGATCGCTGACCCGTGATCGTTCCAGCATCCTTGCTGTCCCTGCTACCTTCTTGGCTTGTTCGTTCGTATTTGTATGTTGCTGTTCGAGTCTGATCGTCGTGTTTGTTGTCGATCGGGATTGAGTATCTACTGTTGATCGCGACGATGCAATGCGAATCCGTCGCACGCCTCACATCCCGATGAATTCGCTGGAGCCCGCCGAGAATGACCCCAACCCGCAAGCCGGAAGCCCTCGTGGTGATGGCGCGTGACGTGTTCGAGAGCCAGTTCGATCTCGAGCGTCTTGACAGGCTCCGCCTTCTCGCCGAGGTCCCCGACCCGGTCTTCACCGACGACCTCGACGACCCGGCGCTGAGCGAGCGGCTCGCGCACGTCGAGGTCCTGCTCACCGGCTGGGGCGCTCCGCGGCTGACCGGCGAGCGGCTCGACCGCATGCCGAACCTCAAGGCGATGCTGCACTGCGCGGGAACCATCCGGCCGCAGGTCAGCGACGAGTTCTGGCTCCGGGGCATCCGCGCGTCAACGGTCGCCGAGGCGAACTCGGTGCCGGTCGCGGAGTACACGCTCGCCGCAGTGATCTTCGCGGGCAAGAAGGCGCCGTTCATCGCCGCGGATGCCGAGGCGAGACGCGGCAACGGCCTGCGCATCGAGCGCTACGGCGAGCTCAGCAACCTCGGCCGCACGATCGGCATCGTCGGTTTCAGCCGCGTCGGTCGGCGTGTCGTCGACCTGCTGCAGCAGCTCGAAGACGTCACCTGCCTCGTCTCAGACCCCTACGCGGATCCGCTTGAGGTGCAGGCCGCAGGCGCCGAACTCGTCACGCTCGAGGAGCTGCTGCCGCGGGTCGACGTGCTCTCGCTGCACGCACCAGCTCTGCCCTCCACCCAGAACATGATCGGCGCCGAGCAGCTGGCCGCCCTGCGCGACCACGCGACGCTGATCAACACGGCTCGCGGCAGTCTGATCGACACGGCCGCCCTCGAGGCCGCCTGCGCTACCGGCCGCATCAACGCCATCATCGACGTCACCGAACCGGAGCCGCTGCCGGCGGACTCCGTTCTTTTCACCCTGCCCAACGTGATGATCACCCCGCACATCGCGGGCTCACTGGGCAGCGAGCTGCACCGGATGACGGATGCCGCGCTCGACGAGCTCGAGCGCTACGCGGCGGGCGATCCGCTCGTCGACGAGATCACCAGCGAAGACCTACAGCTGAGCGCGTGACGCCCTAGACGTTTCCCTTCACCACAACACCCAGCAAGTCCCCGATAACAAAGGAGTTCATCTCATGAAACGCTCTCTGATCGCGGCGGGCGCGATCACCGCCGCGCTTGCGCTCGGACTCACCGGATGCGCGGGCACATCCTCGTCATCCCCGACGTCCGGTTCGACCGACGGCGCGAAGACCACACTGCGCATCTCGGTCTGGAACTACGCGCAGACGCCCGAGTTCAAGGCGCTGTTCGACGCCTTCGAGAAGGCGAACCCGAACATCACGATCCAGCCGGTCGACATCCTCGCCGCCAACTACGAGGACAAGGTGACCACGATGCTCGCCGGTGGCGACACCACCGACATCATCACGGTGAAGAACCTGACCGACTACTCGGGCTACGCGCAGAAGAAGCAGTTCATCGACGTCAGCGACATCGCGAAGTCACTGCCCGCCGACAAGATCCCGGCGCTGTCGAACTACAAGTACGACGGCAAGACGTACGCGATCCCGTATCGCCAGGACTTCAACGTCCTCTACTACAACAAGGCGATGTTCAAGAAGGCCGGGCTCTCCGACCCGACGAATCTCACCTGGGACGAGTTCGCCTCAGACGCCAAGAAGCTCACAACGGGTGACGGCGCGTCGAAGGTGTACGGCGCCTACATCCACACCTGGAACTCGATGGTGCAGGGCATCGCGGCCGCTCAGACCGGCCACAACCTGAACACGCCGAGCTACAGCTGGATGAAGGACCAGTACAACCTGACGCTGGGCATGCAGAGCGCGGGCACGACCATGAATTGGGCGACGGCGAACAGCCAGCAGGTGCAGTACAAGGACGTCTTCGAGAAGCAGCAGGCCGCCATGGTCCCGATGGGCACCTGGCTGATCGCTCCGCTTCTGGCCGACAAGAAGGCCGGAACGACGAACGTGGACTGGGGCATCGCACCGCTTCCGCAGCTCAAGGCGAACGGCAAGATCACCACCGACGGCGGACCGACCGGCTTCGGCATCAACAAGAACTCGAAGAACGTCGCCGCGGCGAAGAAGTTCCTGCAGTTCGCGGTGAGCCCGGCCGGCGCCAAGGCTGTGGTCTCGGTGGGCATCGTGCCCGCCTACCACAGCCCCGACATCACGAAGGCCTACTTCGGCCTCGACGGGATGCCGCAGGATGCGACGTCGAAGAAGGCGTTCAACCCCGACGTCATCAAGCTCGACGCGCCGGTGGCGCCGAACACGGCGGCGATCGGCACCATCCTCAACCAGGAGCACCAGCTCATCATGACCGGCAGCAAGTCCGTCGAAGACGGCATCGCCGAGATGGAGAGCCGGGTCAAGTCGGAAGTGCTCGGCCAGTAGCCGAGCAACGGTCGGCGCCGGGCATCACGTCCGGCGTCGGCCGCATCGCATGAGGACGTGACACCATGACGACCATCACCGAACGCCGAGAGCCGGCCGTGCCCTCGGCCCCTGCACCCGCCAAGCCGCGAAAAGCGAGCCGCAGGATGCGTCGCCGCGCCATCCTCGTCGGCTGGAGCTTCATCCTGCCGAACTTCGTCGGCTTCGCGCTCTTCACGCTCGTCCCCGTGATCGCCGCCTTCGTGCTGGCCTTCATGAACTGGGATGCCTACAACCCGCCGACCTTCGCCGGCTTCAAGAACTTCGTGCGGCTGTTCGCCGACGACAGCTTCCATGTCGCACTTGGGAACACGCTGCTGTACGCGCTGGGTCACGTGCCGTTGACGCTCGCGTTCTCACTCGGGCTGGCCATCCTGCTGAACCAGAAGCTGCGCGGCATCGCGTTCTTCCGGGTCGCGATCTTCTTCCCGTACATCACCTCGCTCGTGGCCATCGCGATCGTGTGGAACATGCTGTTCGACCCGACGAACGGACCGATCAACCAGTTCCTTCACGCGATCGGCATCGCCAACGCCCCGGGTTGGACCTCGAGCACCGCCTGGGCGCTTCCCGCCGTGATCATCACCAGCGTGTGGCGCGACATGGGCTACTACATGGTGCTGTTCCTCGCCGGGCTCCAGGCCATTCCGAACGAGTACTACGAGGCGGCCGAAATGGACGGCGCCGGCCGCTGGCGCAAGTTCTGGAGCATCACTCTTCCGTCCCTGCGCCCGACGACGTTCCTCGTGCTGGTGCTGCTGAGCGTGTCGAGCTTCAAGGTGTTCGATCTCATCTTCGTGATGACGCAGGGCGGTCCCGGCCGGGCGACGCTCGTGCTCTCCCAGCTCATTTATCAGGACGGCATCATCAACGGCCAGTTCGGCTACTCATCCGCCATCTCGCTGGTGCTGTTCCTGATCGTGCTGATCGTGACCGTGTTCCAGTTCCGTATCCAGCAGATCAGGGAGCGATGATGTCCACTCTGACCTCAGACCTCGCGCAGGAGCTCGAGACCGAGCGCACGCATCCGTCGGCGGGGCGCCGCGGACGAGGAGGGCGACGCATCCGTTCCCGCATCGGGCGCATCGCGATGTACGTCGTGCTCGTGGTGCTCCTCGTGGTCGTTCTGCTGCCGTTCATCTGGATGCTCTCCTCGTCGTTCAAGCACGACAACGAGGTGCTCAGCGTTCCGATCCAGTGGATCCCGTCCACGTTCGTGTGGAGCAATTACCAGCAGATCTGGACGCAGATCCCGATGGCCGGCTACCTCATGAACTCGGCGATCCTGGCCGTCGTGATCACCTGCCTGCAGGTGCTGACCGGCAGCTTCGCCGCGTACGGGTTCTCGAAGGTGCGCTTCCCCGGAAGGGATGCCCTGTTCCTCGCCTACATCGCCACGATCGCGGTGCCGTGGCAGGCCTACATGATCCCGCAGTACATGATGATGCAGAAGGTGGGCCTGACGAACACCTTCACCGCGCTCATCCTGCTGCAGGCCTTCGGCGCGTTCGGCGTGTTCCTGATGCGGCAGTACTACATGACGATCCCGGACGAACTAAACGAGGCCGCGCGCATCGACGGGCTCAACGACTACGGGATCTGGGCGCGCATCATCCTGCCGCTGTCGAAGCCCGCGCTCGCATCGCTTGCGCTGCTCACGTTCGTGAACACGTGGAACGACTACATGGGTCCGTTCATCTACCTCTCCAGCAACGAGCTGTGGACGGTGCAGATCGGACTGAGATCGTTCATCGGCCAGTACTCCGCGCAGTACGCCATGATCATGACCGGGTCGGTGATCTCGATCATCCCGATCCTCGTCATCTTCCTGGCCGGGCAGCGGTACTTCATCAGCGGCATCGCGACGAGCGGAATGAAGGGATGACCGCCACGGCACCCGGCACTCGTCGCCGTGGGTTCTTCCAGTTCCGCCAGGAGACGATGGAGACGATCTTCGGCTACGCGTACGCGCTGCTCATGGTCGATGTGCTCCTCGTGGTGTTCAACCTCCCGCTGGCGTTCATGCTCTTCGTCACGGTGGACTCGCTGCAGTCCTGGCCGTTCTTCCTGCTTCTCTCGCTCACGCTCGCGCCGTCGTTGGTCGGCGCGTTCGAGGTGTTCCGGGCGATGCGGGAGGACGGACGTCCTCGGCCGTTCGCCGCGTTCCTGCGTGGCTATCGCCGGCGCGGCTGGGCGGCCTTCTTCGTCGGGCTCGGGACAGCGTTCATGGTCGCGATCGCCCTGTTCGACGGGACCGCACTCGCTGGAACGGTGTGGGCGCCGCTGCTCGGACCGCTCCTGGCCGTGCTCGGAATCGGCTCGGTCGCTGTCGCCTTGTTCACGCTGTCCGGGCTCGTCGTGTTCGAGTCCGCGTCGCTCCGGGCTCTGGCGAAGGCGGCGCTGTACCTCACGGTGCGGCGCTGGTACTTCAGCGTCGTCGCACTCGTGATGGTCGCGCTGATCGGCGCAGCCGTTCTGCTGCAACCGGTGCTGGGCGCCGCACTCGTGCCGGGCATCCTCCTCTACGCGGTGTTCGCGAACGCCCAGTACTCCTTCCACCGTGCAGTGGAGGCCGAGCGCGGCTGAGTTGGTGCTGCGTCAGTGCGAGCCTGCTCGATCGAGCGATGCGTGGTGTCAGGGGGTCGCCGTACACTCGGTGCATGGCACCCGACATCGCTGAGGTACTCACGAGCGCGAAGTCGCTGGCGCGTGAGCAAATCGCGGATCTGGCATACGAACTGCTTCGAGTCTTGGATGAAGACCAGGCTCCGGTCGATCAAGCGACGGTCGATGCCGCATGGAGTGCCGAATTGCGTCGACGTGTGGACGACGTGGAAAGCGGTGCGGTCGAGGTTGTGAGCCATCAGGAGACAGTGGCTGAAGCTAGGGCGTTCATCGCGTCGCGACGCAAGTGTCTTCCCGTACCGAATCGTGTACTACGTCAGTGGTGATCAGGTGCGCGTTCTCGCTTACGCCCACACGCGCCGCGAGCCCGAGTACTGGAAGCGACGGCTCGACCGCTGATCGGACTTCGTGAGGATCAGGTCGCATTCGGCGGAGCGAGGAGCGACCACAGGGCGTCGATCGCTGCGGCGGCGGTGGCCGCCCGGGCGGCCACCGGGGTGTCTGCGGTGAGGGCCCAGCGGTCGATCGTGGTGAGGGATGCCACGGTCCACTCGGAGAGCAGGGCGGGCGGCAGGTCGGAGCGGATGACGCCGAGCTCGCGTCCCCTTTGCAGCGCCTCGGCGATCCACGTCATGACGCCGGATCGCACGCGGGCGATGGCGCGCTCGGGCGGCGCATCCGCTGAGTTGTGGAACATGAGACCCAGGCTCATCAGCTCCGGCCGGGCGGCTGCCAGCCGCTGGAAGCGGTCGAGCAGCGCGGTGAGTTCCGGCCGGAAGGATGCCGCCGAGAGAGTCTCGAGGTCGGGAACCCGGATCTCGGTGACGATCGCATCCGCCATCGTGCGTGCGACCCAGTCGTGCAGCGCCGTCTTGTCGGCGAAGCGGTGGTAGAACGAGCTCTTCCCCATGCCGGCGCGGCTCAGGATGTCGTTCAGCGACGCGGCCTCGAAGCCGTCGGCGGCGAACGTCTCACCCGCGACCACCAGCAGACGCTGCGATCGGGCCGGGTCGAGGGGGCGGGGTGGACGAGGCATCCGTTTCATCCTAGGGTATTTGTGTACCGTCTGGTACAAGAATGATGAAGGGCGCGAAGACAGCGTCGGGAGTGGGTGATGCATGGGCGAGACCGTGGTAGTGGCCGGGGCGACCGGATACGTCGGCAGGTACGTGGTCGAAGCACTCGCGGCGCGTGGGCACCGGGTGCGGGCGCTCGTGCGATCCAGGGAGCGAGCGGAGCAACCGGGAGGCTTCGGAGCGCCTTCCCTCGCCGGACGGGTGGACGAGTGGCGCATCGTCGACTACGGGCATCCGTCGAGCCTCGCGGACGTGACGGAGGGTGCCGACCGCGTCGTGTCGGCGCTCGGCGTCACGCGGCAGAAGGCGAGCCCGTGGCAGATCGACTACCTCGGCAACCTGCGGCTCCTCGAAGACGCCGAGCGGCACGGACTGAAGTCGTTCGCCTACGTCAACGTGCTGCACAGCGACTCCGGCACGTCGCTCACGATGCGCTCGAAGTACGCGTTCTCGCAGGCGCTGGCGCGAAGCGCGGTGGCGCCGCAGATCGTCAACCCGTCGGGATACTTCTCCGACGTGTCCGATTTTCTCCGGATGGCCCAGCGCGGCATCGGCTTCACGCTCGGCGCCGGCACCTCGAAGATCAACCCGATCCACGGCGCAGACCTCGCGGTGTTCATCGTCGACAGGCTGGGCGACGAGGCGGGTACCTGGGATGTCGGCGGGCCCGATATGCTCAGCTACCGCGAGCTCGAGGAACTCGTCTTCCGCATCGTCGGACGGCGCCCGCGCATCCTCCGGGTCGGGGAAGGCGTCGCGCGCGGCATGGAGTGGGCTGCCGATCGCGGTTCACCTCGATTGGGCAACCTGACGCGGTTCTTCCTCGAGTCACTCGCCGTCGACGCGGTGGGGGAGCCGTTCGGCGAGCACCGACTCGAGCCCTACCTGCGATCGCTTGCCGCCGCCGGTTGAGGCTCGCCGAGCAGCCAGTCGGCGGCGTTGCGCAGGATTGCGCGGTGCTCGGGCGAGTCGTACGACGCGGCGTCGTGCCCGAGCGCGTCGTAGACGATGTGCGCATCCCCGTGACGGTGCGCCCACAGCACCGGATGCCTGCCGCCCTCGAACTCATGCCAGGCGAGCTGCTCCGAACGCGGCGAGACCCGCAGCTTCGAATAACGCTCGTCGTTCAGCTCGAAATCGTGGATGCCCGCGGTGATCGGGTGGGCATCCGTCGCCACGTCGATGCGGGCGAGCGAGTACGGCGGGTGCATGCTCGTGCCGCGCACCCAGATGCCGCCGAGGATGGATTCCCACTCCGGCATATATCCGAACGTGGTGCTGGAGACGTGCAGCGCGAGCACCGGGCGGCCTCGTCCGACGTGGGTGAGCAGGCCGTCGCGGGTGGCGGCATCCGCGTCCGAGAGCGGCTGCGGCTCACGCTCGTCGGACGCCTGCACGACAGCGCGCTCCTCCGGGGTGCGTCCGGCGCCCACGTTGAGCACGAGCAGGTCGACATTGTCAGCGGGGTCGGCGAGAGAGGCGAGGCGGGCATCCACGTCGTCGGTGACGGTCACGGCGTGCCCGGCCTCGCGCAGCACGTCTGCCGCGCGGGCGGACGTCTCGGCGAGCGGATGCCACGGGTCGGCATAGCGACCGCCTCCGGTGACGACGAGGATGTTCGAGCCCATGGGGTCCCCTTCCGAGCCGACTCGCTGCCGCGACCCGCTGCTCGCACTCGCTGCTCGGAGTCGAAATGCGTGAGCGACTTGCGCGGCTCGCGAGTCAGCCTATGCTAGATCGGCAACCGCTTTCCTGTGCCCTGAACGAGGGTCAGCAATAGTGGTCAGTGGCATTCGGCGAAGGGGATCGAGCATGACAACGGCGTCCGCACCGACCAGGCGACTCACTTCAGACCAGCGCAGCGCGTTCGCCGCTTCGCTGCTCGGCTGGATGATGGATGCCTTCGACTACTTCATCGTCGTGCTCGTCTATGCCGACATCGCCGCCGAGTTCCACGTGACGCTGGAGCAGATCGCGTTCCTCACCACCATCACCCTCGTCATGCGTCCTGTCGGTGCGTACCTGTTCGGGCTCTGGGCCGACCGCGTCGGACGTCGCATCCCGCTGATCGTCGACGTGTGCTTCTACTCGCTCGTCGGATTCCTCTGCGCGTTCGCGCCGAACTTCACCGTGCTGTTCATCCTGCGGCTGCTCTACGGCATCGGCATGGGCGGGGAGTGGGGCCTCGGCGCGGCGCTCACGATGGAGAAGGTGCCGCGAGAGCGTCGTGGATTCTTCTCGGGCATCCTTCAGGCCGGCTACTCCGCCGGATACCTGCTGGCGGCACTCGCGTTCCTGCTGGTGCACTCGGCCCTCGGGCTGAACTGGCGCTGGCTGTTCGTGCTCAGCATCGTTCCCGCGCTGATCAGCCTCATCATCCGTACCAGGGTGAAGGAGTCGGAGGTGTGGGAGACCACACGCGACCGCATGCAGAAGAAGAACACTTCGATCAAGGCCGTGTTCTTCAACGCCAAGGTGCTCCGCCGCTTCGTCTACCTCGTGCTGCTGATGGCGGCCTTCAACTGGATGTCCCACGGCACGCAGGACATCTACCCCACGTTCCTGAAGTCCACCGGAAACGGCGGCGCGGGGCTGGATGCCGCCACCGCCGGTTGGATTGCGGTCGTCTACAACATCGGCGCCATCGTCGGATGCATCGTGCTCGGCTCGCTCTCGGACCGCTGGGGACGTAAGGCGACGATCATCCTCGGGGCGGCGCTCACACTGCCGATCATCCCGATCTTCGCCTTCTCGCACACCGCCGGGCTGCTGTGTCTGGGATCCGCGCTCATCCAGTTCA
This sequence comes from Humibacter sp., assembly GCF_051954055.1. NCBI lineage: Bacteria > Bacillati > Actinomycetota > Actinomycetes > Micrococcales > Microbacteriaceae > Humibacter > Humibacter sp. The sequence continues at coordinate 39,359 of NZ_JBQCIE010000034.1, forward strand.
CGACCCAGGGCGCGTGGGGTGCCATCCCCGCGCACCTTAACGAGATGTCGCCGAACGCCATCCGCGGGTTCTACCCGGGCGTCACGTACCAGCTCGGCAACGTGATCGCCGCGTTCAACCTGCCGATCCAGCAGTCACTGGCCGCCCACATCGGCTATCCCTGGGCCATGACGATCACGGTCGCGGGCGCCGCTGTTGCGGTCATCCTGCTGACGGCCTTCGGAACTCACGCGAAGGGGATCGACTTCAGGTCGGAGGAGCCGGATGCCGTTGCCGCGGGCGGCGGGGTGCCGCGGCCCGCGGAGGCGTGAACCCGCGGTAGCGCCGCTGAGCACGAACGGAGAAGCGTCCGACGCTGCCCGCGCATAGCCTGGGCATCATGAACGCGACCTCGTCCACGATCTCGGTGCAGGCATCCGACTCGGTGCAGGCATCCGAAGCGACCCAAGCGACCGACTCGGCGCAGACATCCGAGACGTCCGCGACCGCCGACACCCACGACACCATTCGCGTGCACGGCGCACGCGAGAACAACCTGAAGGACGTCGACGTCGAGCTGCCCAAGCGCAAGCTCACGGTGTTCACCGGCGTCTCAGGGTCGGGCAAGAGCTCGCTCGTGTTCAGCACGATCGCCGCGGAATCGCAGCGGCTCATCAACGAGACGTACAGCGCGTTCGTGCAGGGCTTCATGCCGTCGTTGTCGCGGCCCGATGTCGATGTGCTCGAGGGCCTCACCACGGCGATCACGGTCGACCAGGAGCGCATCGGATCGGACCCGCGCTCCACGGTCGGCACGGCCACGGACGCGAACGCCATGCTGCGCATCCTGTTCAGCCGTCTCGGCGAACCGCACATCGGGTCGCCGCAGGCGTACTCGTTCAACGTGGCCTCCGTGAGCGGCAGCGGGGCGATCACGTTCGACCGCGCCCAGGGCGGATCGACGAAGGAGCGCCGCAGCTTCAGCGTGACCGGCGGCATGTGTCCGCGGTGCGAGGGCCGCGGAACGGTGCAGGACTTCGACCTCACCCAGCTGTACGACGCGAGCAAGTCGCTGAACGACGGCGCGCTGCTCGTGCCGAACCACACGCGCGACAGCTGGTACGTGCGCATCTACCGCGAATCCGGATACCTCGACCCCGACAAGCCCATCGCGAAGTACGGCAAGCGCGAGCTGAACGACCTGCTCTACCGCGAGCCGACCCGCATCAAGGTGAACGGCATCAACGTCTGGTACATGGGGCTGATCCTGCGCATCCAGCAGTCGTTCCTCTCCAAGGACCTCGACTCGATGCAGCCGCACATCCGCGCGTTCGTCGAGCGTGCCATCACGTTCGGCACCTGCCCGGAGTGCGGTGGCACGAGGCTGAACGAGGGTGCGAGGTCGTCCAAGATCGAGGGGGTCAGCATCGCGGATGCCTGTGGCATGCAGATCACGGACCTCACCGAGTGGGTGCGCGGCCTCGTCGCCCATGCTAACGGTTCCGACGCCCGATTCCGCCCGCTGGCGCCACTGCTCAAGTCCCTGTTGCACCTGCTCGAGTCGTTCGTCGAGATCGGACTCGGATACCTCTCCCTCGACCGCTCCTCCGGCACACTGTCCGGCGGAGAGGCGCAGCGCACCAAGATGATCCGTCACCTTGGCTCTGCGCTCACCGATGTGACGTACGTGTTCGACGAGCCGAGCATCGGCCTGCATCCGCACGACGTGCAGCGCATGAACCGGCTGCTGCTACGGCTGCGCGACAAGGGCAACACCGTGCTCGTCGTCGAACACAAGCCCGAGCTGATCGAGATCGCTGACCACGCGGTCGACCTCGGGCCGGGAGCTGGCGCAGCGGGCGGTTCCATCTGCTTCGAAGGCACCGTCGACGGGCTAAGGGCCAGCGACACGGTCACCGGCCGCCACCTCGGCGACCGAGCGCGACTCAAGGAGTCCGTGAGGCAGGCATCCGGTGCCCTCGAGGTGCGTGGCGCGAACACGCACAATCTGCGGGACGTGGATGTCGACATCCCGCTCGGCGTGCTCGTCGTCGTCACCGGCGTGGCCGGCTCTGGGAAGAGTTCGCTGATCACCGGGTCGGTGTCGCCGCGCGATGGCGTCGTCACGGTGGATCAGACACCGATCAAGGGATCGCGGCGCAGCAATCCGGCGACGTACACAGGGTTGCTCGATCCGATCCGCAAGGCGTTCGCGAAGGCCAACGGCGTGAAGCCTGCCCTGTTCAGCTCGAACTCGGAGGGCGCCTGCCCGGTGTGCAACGGGGCAGGCGTGATCTACACCGACCTGGGCATCATGGCGACCGTCGCCACGGTGTGCGAGGAGTGCGGCGGCAAACGGTTCAGCGCTGAGGTGCTGGAGTACAAGCTCGGCGGCACGGGCGGGTCTGGCTCTGCCGGCTCCGGTTCCGACGAGGGCAACGGCGGCAAGAACATCAGCGAGGTGCTCGGCATGTCGGTGCTCGACGCGCGCGAGTTCTTCTCCGAAGGGCCGGCGCGCACGCCGGCCGCAGCGGCCATCCTCGATCGGCTTGCGGATGTCGGCCTCGGCTACCTGACGATCGGCCAGCCGCTCACGACGCTCTCCGGCGGCGAGCGGCAGCGCCTCAAGCTCGCGACGCACATGGGGGAGAAGGGCGGCGTGCTCATCCTCGACGAGCCCACGACCGGACTTCACCTCGCGGATGTCGAACAGCTGCTCGCGCTGCTCGACCGGCTGGTGGACAGCGGCAAGTCGGTCATCGTCGTCGAGCACCATCAGGCGGTGATGGCCCACGCCGACTGGATCATCGACCTCGGCCCGGGCGCCGGCCACGACGGCGGCCGCGTCGTCTTCGAGGGCACGCCCGCCGACCTCGTCGCGTCCCGCTCGACGCTCACCGGGGAGTACCTCGCGGAATATGTGAGGGTCTGAGCGCGTCGGAAGGCACCGAGCAGCGGCGTGCCGAGAAGCGTTCGGCAGCACAGCTCACTCAAGACGCGCTACACAAATCGGCATGCACTGCACAAATCGGCACCCAGCGCGCTACAGAAATCAGCATCGGCTACAGAAATCGGCATCCGCTACAGAAACATCCTGTGGCGGATGCCGATTTGTGTAGCGCGACGTTCCGTGGGGTGACCCCTGTCTGTGGGCGTTGTCGCGCCGGGCGTTGTCGCGCGGGGAGTTGTCGCGCGGGGCGTTGTCGTCGCAGCCGGTTCCTGGTATCGTCTCGGTAAGCGCTTTCCAAGGCGAAATCCGTAGACGGTACGACGAAAGAGAACCACCGTGTCAGAGTCGACAATCGGCATCATCATGAATGGCGTCTCCGGACGCATGGGCTACCGGCAGCACCTCGTGCGCTCGATCCTCGCAATCCGCGAGCAGGGCGGCGTCGAGCTCTCCGACGGACGCCGCGTGCAGGTCGAGCCGCTGCTCGTCGGCCGCAACGAGGCCAAGCTCGCCGAGCTCGCGCAGCGGCACGGACTCGAGCACTACACGACCGACCTCGACGCAGCGCTGGCGGATGACCGGTGGCAGGTGTACGCGGACTTCCTGGTGACGAAGGCACGGGCATCCGCTCTGCGCAAGGCGATCGCGGCGGGCAAGGCCATCTACACCGAGAAGCCGACGGCCGAGACGTTCGAGGAGGCGCTCGAGCTCGCACGCCTCGCCGACGAGGCCGGCGTGAAGAACGGCGTCGTGCACGACAAGCTATACCTGCCCGGCCTGCGCAAGCTGCGCCGGCTGATCGACTCCGGATTCTTCGGGCGCATCCTCTCGGTGCGCGGCGAGTTCGGCTACTGGGTTTTCGAGGGCGACTGGATGCCCGCACAGCGGCCGAGCTGGAACTATCGCACCGAAGACGGCGGCGGCATCATCGTCGACATGTTCCCGCACTGGAACTACGTGCTGGAATACCTGTTCGGCCGCGTGGAGTCGGTGTACGCGCGGGCCGTCACCGAGATCCCGGAGCGGGTCGACGAGCAGGGCCGCCGCTACAAGGCGACGGCGGATGACGCGGCCTACGCCGTGTTCGACCTCGCGGGCGGCATCACGGCGCAGCTCAACTCGAGCTGGACGACGCGCGTGAACCGTGACGAGCTGGTCGAGTTCCAGGTCGACGGCACCCTCGGCAGCGCTGTCGTCGGCCTGTTCGGCTGCAAGATCCAGCCGCGCAACGCGACGCCGCGTCCGACCTGGAACCCCGACATCCCTGACACACACGACTACGCGAACGACTGGCACGAGGTGCCGACCACGGAGGCGTTCGAGAACGGTTTCAAGGTGCAGTGGGAGGAGTTCATCCGCCACATCGCCGAGGACGCGCCGTTCCCGTACGACCTGCTCTCCGGCGCGCGCGGGGTTCTCATGGCCGAGAAGGGGCTGGAGAGCTCCCGCACCGGCGCGCGCGTCGACATCCCCGCCGTGACGCCGGAGAGCGTGCGCGAACTCGCCGGAGCCGTACGATGACCGACCTGCTGCTGGTCGCGCCCGACGGGGCGCTGCGGACCGAGCCCATCGTCGAGCACGAGGCGACGTTGACGCCTGCCACGCCGCTGAAGTCGCGCGTGGCGTATGCGGCGGCCCACGTCATCCCGAAGCCGTACGCCGACAACGTGCCGGGTGCTCCCGCCGACCTGGACTGGGACGCCACTCTCGCGTTCCGGCACCACGTGTGGTCTCAGGGTCTCGGCGTCGCCGACGCCATGGACACCGCGCAGCGCAACATGGGGCTGGATGCCGCGGCCACCCGCGAACTGATCGCGCGCAGTGCGAAGGAGGCGGCATCCGTCGGCGGTGCGCTCGTGGTCGGTGTGAACACCGACCACGTCGACGACGAGGTGATCCCGCTCGACGCCGTGATCGACGCGTACCTTCAGCAGCTGCTGTCCACGGAGGATGCCGGCGCCGGCGTCGTACTCATGGCTTCGCGCCACCTCGCACGGGCCGCGCAGTCGCCCGAGGACTACGAGCGGGTCTACAACGCCGTGCTGCAACGCGCCAGCGGACCCGTCGTTCTGCACTGGTTGGGTGAGGCGTTCGACCCGGTGCTGAAGGGGTACTTCGGCGACTCCTTCGAGGTGGCGGCCGACACGCTCATCCACATCATCGAGGCGAACGCCGACAAGGTGTCCGGCGTGAAGATGAGCCTGCTGGATGCCGACGCCGAGATCTCGGTGCGGTCGCGCCTCCCCGAGACCGCCACGATGTTCACCGGCGACGACTTCAACTACGTCGACCTGATCGCAGGTGACGGCAGTGAGGGTCCCGGGCACTACTCGAACGCGCTGCTCGGCGCCTTCGCAGCGATCGCGCCGGTCGCCTCGAGGGCGATCCGCGCGCTCGACGACGGCGACGCGGATGCCTACCGGCGCATCCTCGGCCCGACCGAGGCGCTCAGCCGGCAGGTGTTCGCTGCGCCGACGTTCTACTACAAGACCGGCGTCGCCTTCCTCAGCTGGCTGAACGGGCACCAGGAGTCGTTCACGATGGTGGGCGGACTGCACTCGGCGCGCAGCCTTCCGCATCTCTCCGAGATCGTGCGGCTGGCGAACGGGTCTGGCGCGCTCGAGCGCCCGGAGCTTGCGGCGGCGCGGTGGAACGGGCTGCTCGCGCTGAACGGGATCGTCGCCAGCGCATCGCCGGTTGAGACCGTCGAAGCCGGTGCTGTCGACAGCGAGGTACCGGCGTGAGCGCGCATCCGCGGTATTCGCTGAACCAGGCAACTGTGAAGTACGCGTCGCTCGCCGAGGCGATCGAGGCGACGAAGAGTGCTGGCATCCAGAGCATCGGCGTGTGGCGTGAGCCGGTCGCCGACATCGGGTTGGATGCCGCCACCCGGCTGATCGCGGACTCCGGCCTGCGGGTATCGAGCCTCTGCCGCGCCGGATTCTTCACCACCCCGGACGGCCCGGACCGCGTTGCCGCCCTCGACGACAACCGCCGCGCGATCGAGGAGACGGCCGCGCTCGCTTCAGCAGGTGCCGAGGGATCCGCCGCCGTGCTCGTGCTCGTCGCGGGCGGCCTCCCGACCGGATCGCGAGACCTCGTCGGCGCACGTGAGCGGGTGCGCGACGCGCTCGGCTCGCTTGAGCCGTTCGCGGCATCCGCCGGCGTCACGCTCGCGGTCGAGGCGCTGCATCCGATGTTCGCCGCCGACCGTGCAGTGGTCTCCACGCTCGGGCAGGCGATCGACCTCGCGGTCGAGGCCGGTCCGTCTGTGGGCGTGGTCGTCGACACGTACCACCTGTGGTGGGACCCGGACGTGCTGCCGCAGATCGCGCGTGCGGGGCAGCTCGGCCGCATCGCTTCGTACCAGGTGTGCGACTGGCTCACCCCGCTGCCGGCCGACGTGCTGCTCGGGCGCGGTGTGCCGGGCGACGGTCACATCGACTTCACCTCGCTGACTTCAGCGGTGGCCGAGACCGGATACGACGGCGACATCGAGTGCGAGATCTTCAACGCGGATGTCTGGGCTCGCCCTTACGACGACGTCGCGGCGGAGACGTCCGACGCGTTCACCCGCGTCGTCGCCCCGTACCTCTGAGGGCGTCCCGGCGCTGACGTGGCCAGCATCCTGTTGTTCATAACTCCTGCAATTCCGCCCGGCAGTTGCCGCCTTCGCCTTCAAACCGCCGCGATCCTGGACGTGTCGACCGTGCGGGTGACCGAATTGCAGGAGTTGTGAACCGCGAACGCCAGAGACGGCAGAGTGAATCCATGCGCATCGTGATCGCCCCCGACTCGTTCAAGGGCTCGGCCTCGGCCGTGCAGGTGGCCGAGGCGATCGCGACCGGCTGGCTGGAAGCACGACCCGACGACGAGGTGATCGAGTTGCCGATGGCCGACGGGGGAGAGGGAACGCTCGATGCCTTCGAGCTGGCGGTGCCAGGGGCGAAGCGGATGCCCCTCGAGGTGACCGGTCCCGATGGGCGGGCGGTGCAGGCATCCTGGATGCTCCTTCCCGCCACCGACGAGCTGCCAGGCGGCACCGGGGTGGTCGAGCTCGCCGAGACGAGCGGCCTCCCCCTCCTGGATCGGCTCGACCCGCTCGGTGCTCACACGCTGGGTTTTGGACAGGCGATCGCGGATGCGCTCGATCACGGCGTCTCCCGGCTTCTGCTCGGCATCGGGGGCAGCGCCTCGACCGACGGCGGAACCGGAGCGCTCATCGCGCTCGGCGCTCGCCTGCAGAACGCGCAGGGTGAGCCCGTGGCGTTCGGCGGCGGAGCGCTCACCGACATCGCCTCCGTGGATCTCGCCGACCTGAGACCGCTGCCGCCCGCTGGTGCCCTCGTGCTCAGCGATGTGACGAATCCACTTCTCGGGCCCTCCGGAGCCGCGCACATCTTCGGCGAGCAGAAGGGAGCGGATGCCCGCCAGCGCGACGAGCTCGACGCCGCGCTCGCCGCCTGGGCGCGACTCGTTCAGCAGGTTGCTGACGCGGATCCCGCTACACCGGGAGCCGGGGCCGCGGGCGGTACGGGCTTCGGGCTCCTCGCGTGGGGTGCGCAACTGGTCTCGGGCGCGACGACGATCGCGGATGCCGTCGCGCTGGATGCCGCGCTCTCGCACGCCGACCTCGTGATCACCGGGGAGGGGCGTTACGACGCGCAAACCGATTCGGGCAAGGCGCCGGCCGTCGTCGCGGCACGGGCCGACGCGGTGGGCGTCCCGCTCGCCCTCGTGGCCGGTGCGATCACCGCTCCCGCGGCGGGCGCCAGCGCAGCGATTTCGTTGACCGACCTGGCCGGCACCTCAGCGGCGGCGATCGCGGATCCGATCACTTGGCTTGCCGTGGCCGGGCGGCAGCTGGCTGCCCAGATCGCGTCTCACTGACAGAAAACGCGAATTCACTCGGCTCGAACCACATTTTCTGTCACTGAAACGCCATCTCGCGTTCCGGGCGGCGGCTGGCGTCTGGGAGGGCGAGCTAAAGCGAGGCCAGCCGTGCGTAGCGGTCGTACTGCTCACGGATAACCGGACGGAAGTCCGGCTCCGGCTCCGCCACCACCTCGAGCGGCCACTCCGGGCGAGTGCCGGTCAGCACCCATGCCGCCTGCACCGCGGCCCCGTTCGCCACATACTCGCCGGGCGCGGGAACGACGACCGGAGCATCGAACACCTGTGCCGCGACCGCTTGGACGGCGGGGTTCAGCGCGGCACCACCCACCAAAAGGAGCCGCTGCTCGCGCACTCCGACCGCGCGCACGGCATCCAGTCCTGCGGCGAGACCGCTGAGCATGCCCTCGACGGCGGCCCTGGCGAGATTCTCCCGCCTGCTCGACGCGATCGAGAGGCCGTGCACGCTCGCCTTCGCCTCCGGAAGGTTCGGCGTGCGCTCGCCCTCGAAATACGGAACCAGCACCACACCCTCGGCCCCGGCCGGCGCGCGAAGGGCGAGGTCGGCGAACTCCTCGAAGTCCACGTCGAGCAGATCGGCCACCGTGCCCAGCACGCGGGCGGCGTTCAGGGTGGCGACGAGCGGGAGGAAGCGGCCGGAGGCATCCGCGAAGCCGGCGACCGATCCGCTCGGATCCGGCACAGAGACATCGGTCACCGCGAAAACGGTGCCGCTCGTGCCGATCGAGACGATCACGTCTCCGGATGCCGCGCCCAGTCCGAGCGCTGCCCCCGCGTTGTCGCCGGCACCCGGGCCCACCACGAGGCCCGCGCGCACGGAGACGAGGCCCTTCTGCTCCGCGGTCATGCCCGCAGAGTCGGCGGGGCCGAGCACTCGGGGCAGCACGACCCCTGTGGCCTCGGGCGAATCGGTGGCCGTGGTCCCCGATGGCGTGTCGGGCGTTCCCGCGAATCCGTCGGAGGCGACACCGGCCGCGACCCGTGCCGCCCGGCCGAGCGCGAGCTCGAAGAGGCCGAGGTCGTAGTCGTCGTCGGAGGGCGACCAGTAGGCCGTGCCGGAGGCATCCGACCGGTCGGTGACGAGAGCGTCGAACTGAGGGCCGAGCGGCGACTCGTCCTCCGGGCCGTACCCGAGAAGCCGCCAGGTGAGCCAGTCGTGGGGCAGAGCGACGGCGGCGACCCGTGCCGCGTTCTCCGGCTCGGCATCCCGAAGCCAGCGCAGCTTCGTCGCGGTGAAGGATGCGACCGGCACAGACCCTGCGCGCCGCGCGTACTCCGTCGCGCCCACTTCGTCGGTCAGCGCGGCCGCCGCGGCGGCGCTGCGCGTGTCGTTCCAGAGCAGAGCATCCCGGATGACGCGACCCGACGCATCCAGCACCACCATGCCGTGCTGCTGACCACCGATCGAGATCGCGGCGACGTCGTCCAGCCCGCCGGCATCCGCGATGGCCGCGCCCAGCGCCGACCACCATGCGGCCGGGTCGACCTCGGTGCCGTCCGGATGCGATGCCCGGCCGGAGCGCACGAGCGCACCGGTCTCAAGGTCGCGGATCACGACCTTGCAGCTCTGCGTCGACGAGTCGACGCCCGCGATCTGTGTCATGGGTTGGTCCTTACGGCTGAGGGTCGGGTGTTGTCGCCGACGTGAAGCGAGACTAGGTGTTCAGGACGAGCCCTGGCGCTGTGCACCTAGTCTCGTCGCGAACACCTAGTCTCACGGTCTGGCCCGTGGTGGGGGGGGGGGGGGCCCGGGGGGGGGGGGAGGAACCCAACAGGAAGAAAAGGGGGAAAAGCAGGACGGACCAGAACGGAGGGGTAAAAAAAAGAAAAAGAACAACACA
>NZ_JBQCIE010000035.1:0-123109 GCF_051954055.1 Humibacter sp.
AGCACAGCTTGCCGGTGTTGCGCAGGTGCACGACGCGGCCGGCGATGCCGACGAACTCGCCGGTGGAGGCATCCGCTTCCAGTTCGCCGTACTTCCCGCGAAGCTCGGGAATGGTCGCGGTGATCGGCACCCCGACCGGGTACGCCCCGCCCGCGGCATCCGCCTCCGCGAGCAGTCGCTCGCGCTTGGCGAGCCGCACGGCCTTCTGCTCGCCGATCTCGTCAGCTGCCAAATCGTCGGCGCTCAGTTCAGCGGCGGGCTGCTCGGTCGCCATGGGTCCTCTTCGTGTCGGTGTTGTGGATTTGATTTCGATACGCGGCCTTCGGCCGCTACTCAACCGGCGGAAATGGCATGAGCGGCGGACAGCGGGAACGACTGTAGCTTCAGCCGATCGCCTCTTCGAGCTTGCGCTCCAGCTCGGTGACGTCGAAGTAGTTGTCGATCACGACGATGTCCGCGTTCGTGCGGGGAATGCGCTCGACCAGCTCGGGCGACGTCAGGATGACCTGAGCATCCGCTCCCGTCGTTGCGAGGCCCGCGACATCGGAGGCGCTGACATCCGCCGTGAGCCCCAGCCGCTCGAGCGCCCGCTCGGCGTTCACCTTCAGGATCGCGGAGGTTCCCACCCCGGCACCGCAGATCGCGACGATCTTCATCAGCGTCCCTCGCTCGAGAAGTTGTCCGGGCTCAACGAACGGCAGACACGTCGCGCGGCAGATCGGATGCGCCGATCACCCGCCACACCTCGTCCGCGCTGGTCGCGCTCGCGAGCGCCGGGATGGCCTCCGGGTTATTGAACACGTTGGCGAGCTCCGCGACGGAGTGCACGTGGGCATCCGGTGTCTCGACGGCCAGGCCGACCACCACGCTGACGGGGTCGTTGTGCGGATGCCCGAACGTCACCGGAGTCGCCAGCGTGATGACGGAGAGACCGTCGGCAAGCACATCCGGGCCCGGTCGCGCGTGCGCGAGAGCGAGACCCGGGGCGATCACGATGTAGGCGCCGAACTCGTCGATGACCTGGATCATGCGCTCGGTGTAGCTGTCGCGGGTGGCACCCGAACGACGCAGCGCATTGCCCGCGAACCGCACGGCGGCGCGCCAATCCGCCGCGTGCACACCGAGGTCGATGGCAGAGTCGGGCAGCGGCGGAAGCGACATGGTCACAAGCGTATCGCGACCCTCCGTCAACGCTTGCTGAAGAGGAGCCGAGAATTCTACGCAGCGTCGAATCCGGCGGAGATCACCTCGGCGATGTCCTCCCGATCCTCCAACGGCAGGAACGACGACCTTGCCGCATTGAGCTGGAACGTCTCGAGATCGTCGAGGTCGTAACCGAATGCATCGGCCAGGATGGCGAGCTCGCGACTGAGTGTCGTGTGGCTCATCAGACGGTTGTCGGTGTTCACGGTCACGCGGAACCCGAGCTGATACAAGAGGTCGAACGGGTGGTCGATGAGCTCGTCGCCCCACGCCGCGATGGCGCCGGTCTGCAGGTTCGACGACGGGCTCAGCTCCAGCGCGATCTCGCGGTCCTTCACCCACTGCGAAAGCCGACCGAGCGAGACGTAGATGTTCTCGTCGTCCTGTCGCTCGATCGTGATGTCCTCGGCGAGCCGGACGCCGTGCCCGAGCCGGAGGGCCCTGCCGTCGATGAGAGCGCTCTGGATGCTCGCCGGTCCGTCCGCCTCGCCCGCGTGCACGGTCGCCGGGAAGTACTGCTCGGCGAGATAGTCGAACGCGACCCGGTGGTTGCTCGGCGGGAATCCCGCTTCGGCACCTGCGATGTCGAAGCCGACCACGCCGGCGTCGCGGTGGCGGACGGCGAGCTGCGCAATCTCCAGTGCACGATCCGCGTGACGCATGGCCGTGACGAGCTGACCGACGCGGATGCTGACGCCTCCGGCCCGCACATCCGCCACGCCCTGCTCGAGCCCGCTCTGCACCGCCTCGACGGCTTGGTCGAGGCTCAGGCCCCTCCCCAGGTGCTGCTCGGGCGCCCAGCGGACCTCGCCGTACACGACGCCGTCGGCGGCGAGGTCGAGCACGAACTCACGCGCGACCCTGGCGAGCCCGTCGCGGGTCTGCATGACGGCGGTCGTGACGTCGAACGTCTTCAGATACTCGACGAGCGAGCCCGAATCCGCCTGCCGGGCGAACCATTCGCCGAGAGCGTCGGCATCCGTCTCGGGGAGATCCAGGCCGATGTCGTCGGCCAGTTCGATGATGGTCTGCGGTCTCAGGCCACCGTCGAGGTGGTCGTGCAGCGACACCTTGGGGAGGGTCTGCACGTCGACCCCGTCGACGACGTGGTGGGCTGCATTCGAGGGTTCGGTGTCGACGGGCTCTGCGCTCATTGCTCCAGGTTATGGGTCGGTGGTGCGGCTGGGTAGGTTGCTGCGCAGACCGGGCGTTGCCGCTCGCGCACGTGAGCGGGAGCCCGCTCAGCCGATCCGCTCGACCACAAGCGGACCGCGCTGCGGGGCGGCATCCGCGATGTCCCACGCTCCGTCGAGCGCTTCGAGGGCGCGCTCGAACCGCACAGGGTCGTCCGTGCCGAGCGTGAAGAGCGGATCCCCCTCCGACACCCGGTCACCGACCTGGGCGTGCAGGTCGATGCCTGCCGCGTGCAGCACAGGGTCCTGCTGCCTGGCGCGCCCAGCACCGAGCCGCCAGGCGGCCACACCGAACGCGAGGGCGTCCTGTCGCGAGACGACACCCGAGCGCTCCGCCGTGACCGTGTGGGTCTCCCTGGGGTGCGGCAGCGGGGCATCCGGGTCGCCGTCCTGCGCGCGGATGAGGGCGCGCCATGAGTCCATCGCCCTGCCGGACTTCAGCGCGTCCTCGACGTCCGCGTCTGGCTGTCCGACCAGGCGCAGCATCTCGCGGGCGAGCGCGAGCGTGAGCTCCACGATGTCCGCAGGACCGCCGCCTGCCAGCACCTCGACCGACTCGCGCACCTCGTTCGCGTTGCCGATCGCGCGGCCGAGCGGGGCGTTCATGTCGGTGAGCAGCGCGGACGTCGCGACGCCGGCATCCTGCCCGAGCTTCACCATCGTGCGGGCCAGCTCGCGCGCCTTCTCGAGGTCGCGCATGAATGCGCCCGCACCGAACTTGACGTCGAGCACCAGCGAACCGGTGCCCTCCGCGATCTTCTTGCTCATGATCGAGGACGCGATGAGCGGGATGGCCTCGACGGTTCCCGTGGTGTCGCGCAGCGCGTACAGCTTCTTGTCCGCTGGGGCGAGACCGGCACCGGCCGCGCAGATCGCGCCGCCCACGTCGCGGAGCTGGGTCATCAGCTCCTCATTGCTGATGGCTGCCCGCCACCCCGAGATGCTCTCCAGCTTGTCGAGCGTGCCGCCGGTGTGCCCGAGGCCCCGCCCGGAGAGCTGCGGGACGGCCACGCCGAAGCAGGCGACGAGCGGCACCAGCGGAAGGGTGATCTTGTCGCCGACGCCTCCGGTGGAGTGCTTGTCAACGGTCGGTTTGCCCAGCTGGGCGAAGCTCATCCGCTCGCCGCTGGCGATCATGGCGAGCGTGAGATCGCGGATCTCACGGCGTGACATCCCGTTCAGCAGCACCGCCATCGCCCACGCCGACATCTGCTCGTCGGCGACGAAGCCGCGCGTGTAGGCATCCACCAGCCAGTCGATCTCGGCGGTGGAGAGCTCGCCGTGGTCGCGCTTGGAACGAATCAGGTCGACGGCGTCGAACCGCTCACCCATGGAACTCCTCGAGATCGCGGCGACCGAACGCGTCGGGGATGACCTCGTCGATCGAGCGGATGCCCGAAACGGTCTCCAGGAGCATGCCGGGCACCGAGTGCTCGTACAGCAGCTGACGGCAGCGGCCGCACGGCATGATGACCTCGCCGTCGCCGTTCACGCAGGTGAACGCGACGAGCTGGCCACCACCGGTCATGTGCAGCATGGAGACCAGCGAGCACTCGGCGCACAGCGTGAGGCCGTAGCTGGCGTTCTCCACGTTGCAGCCGGAGACGACACGGCCGTCCGTGGCAAGCGCCGCGGCTCCCACCGGGAACCGGGAGTACGGAACGTACGCCCTCCTCATGGCTTCTTCGGCCTCGGCGCGCAGCGCGCCCCAGTCGACCTCGCCCGAGAAGGGCGTCGTATCGTCACTCATCGCTTCGTCACTCCTCGTGCTTGGTTCCGTCACTGTCTCACGACTTGATGTACGGCTTTCCGGATGCCGCCGGCCCGCGCACGTATCCCACGAAGCCTGCGACCGCGAGGATCGTGACCACGTACGGCAGCATCAGCAGGAACTCGCTCGGCACCGGCGATCCGACCGCGGCGAGCGTGTACTGCAGGTTGCTGGCGAAACCGAACAGCAGGGCGGCGAGCGTGGCGCGGATCGGGTCCCAGCGGCCGAAGATGACCGCGGCGAGTGCGATATAGCCCTGGCCGCCCGTCATGTCCTGGCTGAACGAGCCGACCGACCCGAGTGTGAAGTACGCGCCGCCGAGACCCACGATGGCGCCGGCCAGCGAGACGTTCCAGAACCGGGTTCCGGTCACGTTGATGCCCACCGTGTCTGCGGCCTGCGGGTGCTCGCCCACCGATCGGAGCCGCAGGCCCCACCTGGTGTGGAACAGTCCGATGTAAACCGCGGCGACCGCGATGTACATGAGGTACACGATGATCGACTGGTCGAACAGCACGGGGCCGATCACCGGGATCGCTGACAGGCCGGGAATCGGCAGATTCGGCAGCCGGGGCGGGTTGTTCAGCAGCGAGGAGTTCTTGGCCAGCACCTCGCTGTACAAGAAGTTGGTCAGGCCGAGCACGAGAACGTTGATCACGACGCCGACGATCACCTGGTCGACGTAGTACTTGATGGCGAACGCCGCGAGGATGAACGAGACCAGAACGCCCGCGACCAGCGCCGCGATCAGACCGAGCCAGATCGACCCGGTCATGCTGCCGATCATGGCGGCGAGGAACGCGCCGGCGAGCAGCTGACCTTCGATGGCGATGTTCACCACACCGCTGCGCTCCGAGAGCACGCCGCCCATCGCGCCGAAGATGTACGGCACGCTCAGGCTCACCGTGCCCAGCAGCAGGCTCGTGATCGGAAGCGGTCGCGAGTTCGCGCCGGCCGCCCACGTGAGGAACGTCACGACGAACAGGAACCCGAAGACGCCGGAGTACCACAGCGGCGTCTTCGCGAACCGAGCCACCAGCCACCAGCTCAGCGCGGCCATGACGGCGAGCACGATCGTGAGGACGACGCACGTGGCCGTCGTAGGCAGCACGAGTTGCGGCAGACTCGGCGCGACGCGGCCTCCGGCGAACGTGAACGTCGTGTCCCCGCCACGGCGGAAGATCACGAACAGCACGATCGACAGCACGGCGACGGCCGAGAGGATGATCGGCGTCTTGTAGCTGCGCACGACCGTCTTCTCGAGAACGATCGGCGAAGCATCCGGAATCGTGTGATCGACGGTGGTCGTCACTTCGCCGCCACCTCCTTCGGTGCCAGGGATGCCGGGGTCGCCGGCGCCTTCTTCTTCGGTGGTCGCCTGCCGGGCGTGGGGAGCCGGAAGATGGCGCGCACCAGCGGCGGCGCCGCGATGAACAGCACGATCAGCGACTGCACGACGAGCACGATGTCGATCGGGATGTCGTTGGCCGCCTGCATGAGGAATCCCCCGGCCTTGAACGCGCCGAAGAGCACGCTGGCGATGAAGATGCCGAGCGGACGGGACCGGCCGAGGAGCGCGACGGTGATCGCGTCGAATCCGATGCCCGCGTCGATGCCTGAACCGAAGCCGGTGGTGGAGGTGCCGAGCACCTGGCTGGTCGCGGCGAGGCCGACCAGCGCGCCGCTGATGACCATCGCCCAGACGACGGCGCTGTTCACGCTGATGCCGGCCACCCGCGCGGCGTGCGGGTTCTCACCCACTGCGCGGAACTTGAAGCCCATGCTGGAGCGCTCGAGCAACCACCACACGAAGATGGTCGCGGCGATCGCGATCACGAAGCCCCAGTGCAGCGAGTACTGCGGCCCGAAGATCGGCGGCAGGATCGCGTTCGGCAGGATCGGCGGCGACTTCGGGTTGTTGGTGCCAGGCGCCTGCAGCGCTCCAGGCGTGCGCAGCAGGTAGGAGATGAGGTAGAACGCGATCCAGTTGAGCATGATCGTGACGATCACCTCGTGCGCGCCGGTCCGAGCCTTCAGCACACCCGCGACCGCAGCCCAGATCGCGCCGCCGACGGCTCCGGCGGCGAGTGCCACGATGAGGTGGATGACCGGCGGCAGGTGGAACGACCAGCCGATCCAACCGCAGAATGCGGCGGCGATGAGCATCTGCCCCTGCGCACCGATGTTGAACATGCCGGTGCGGAAGGCGAGCCCGACGCCGAGGCCGGCCGCGATGAGCGGCGTGGCGAACGTGAGCGTGTCCATGAACGGACGGATGCCCGAGGCGAACGTTGGACGCCCGAAGTTGTAGATGGATCCTTGGAACAGCGACGTGTAGGCGCCGGAGACCACGTTCCAGATGGCCTGGAACGTGTCGGTGGGCCGGGCGAAGAAGTAACCGGCGGCCCTCTGCACACCGGGATCCGTGACCGCGATCAGGATCGCGCCGACGATGAGCGCGAGCACGACGGCGAGGATCGAGATGACCACGCTCCCGCCCATGATCTGACGCAGCGCATCATTCCAGCGGTTCGGCTGCCGATTCTCCGGCGGGACCTGCGCGCCCGTCTCGAGCGCGACATCCGCTTCGCCGGCGGCCGTCGCCACGTTCTGCTCGCTCACGCGGCCTCTCCTCTCGCGCCGACGTCGTCATGACCGAGCGGTGGAGGCGGTGGCTCGTGCGGGGCATCCGGTCGTTCGCCGGCCATCATGATGCCGAGCGTCTCGCGGTCCGTGCCGCCCGGCACGATGCCAACGATGCCGCCTCGGTACATCACCGCGATGCGGTCGGCGAGCGCGTCCACCTCGTCGAGCTCCGTAGAGACGACGATGACCGGGATGCCCGAGTCGCGCGCCTCGACGATGCGCTTGTGGACGAACTCGATCGAACCGACGTCGAGCCCGCGGGTCGGCTGTGCCGCGACGAGCAGCCGAAGCTCGCGGCTCAGCTCGCGGGCGAGCACCACCTTCTGCTGGTTGCCGCCCGACAGGGTTCCGACCGGGGTGTCGATGCTCTGCGCCCGCACATCGAACTCGCGCACCTTCTCGGTGGCGAACTGCGCCCGGTAGCCCAACTGCAAGCCGCCGCCCTTGACGAACGGGGCCGAGTCGGAGCGGTCGAGCATGAGGTTCTCGGCGATCGAGAAGCCGCCGACCAGGCCATCTTCGTTGCGGTCCTCCGGGATGAAGCCGACCCCGGCGTCCAGAACCTTGCGCACGCTGAGACCGTTCAGCTTCTTGCCGTCGAGCAGGATGTCGCCCTCGACGTGCTCCTGCAGGCCGAGCAGCGCTTCGGTGAGCTCGGTCTGCCCGTTCCCCTGCACGCCGGCGATCGCCAGGATCTCGCCGGCGCGCACCTCGAAGTCCACATTGTTGACGACCAGCTGGCCGATCGGGTCGACGACGGTGAGGCCGCGCACCTGCAGGGCGCCGTCGCCGGGCTTCGCGGGCTCCTTCTGCACGGTCAGCTCGACGGAGCGGCCCACCATGAGCGAAGCGAGCTCGGAGTTGCTCGCCGTCGGCGAGGCCTCGCCCACCACCTTGCCGAGCCGCATCACCGTGATGCGGTCGGCCACCTCGCGCACCTCGCGCAGCTTGTGCGTGATGAAGACGATGGCGGTGCCGGCATCCCGCAGCTGCTTCATGATGGCCATGAGCTCATCGGTCTCCTGCGGCGTCAGCACGGCCGTCGGCTCGTCGAAGACCAGCACCTTCGCGTCGCGGGAGAGCGCCTTGATGATCTCCACGCGCTGCTGCACACCGACCGGCAGATGCTCGATCAACGCGTCGGGATCGACGTCGAACCCGAACCGCGAGGAGATCTCCTGCACGCGCGCGCGTGCATCCTTGTGGTTGAGGAAACCGGCGAATCCGGTGCTCTCGTTGCCCAGCATCACGTTCTCGGCGACCGTGAACACGGGGATGAGCATGAAGTGCTGGTGCACCATGCCGATGCCGGCCTTCATCGCGTCGCCCGGTCCGTCGAAGTGCTGCACGACGTCATCCAGCAGGATCTCGCCCTCGTCGGCCTGCAGCAGGCCGTAGAGCACGTTCATCAGCGTGGACTTGCCAGCGCCGTTCTCGCCGAGGATGCAGTGGATCTCACCCGGCTCGACGGTGAGCGAGATGTGATCGTTGGCGGTGAGGGAGCCGAATCGCTTCGTGATGCCGCGAAGTTCGAGCTTCATGGGGGTCAATCTACCTTTCGGGGGTCGCTCCGTTGCGACCGCAAAACGCTGAGCTCCCCAAGCATGCGGGTGCACGCTCGGGGAGCTCAGCGTTGCTGATCAGGACTTCGGTGACGCCGGAGACGTGACCTTGATCGAGCCGTCGATGATGCCGGACTTGATCTTGTCGAGTTCGGACTTCAGGTTCGGGTCGACCTTGGACGCGAAGTCGTGGAACGGGGCCAGTCCGACGCCGTCGTTCTTCAGCGTGCCCACGTATGGCGTGTTCGAGAACTTGCCGTCAGCGGCCTGCTTCACCACGGCGGAGGTCGAAGGCTTGATGCCCTTCATGACCGAGGTGAGCAGGATGCTGCGCACCTTCGGGTCGGTGTTGTAGACATCCGCGTCCACACCGATCATCGCGATGTCCTTACCGGAGTCGGTGATGGCCTGCGCCGCCGACTGGTAGATCGGACCGCCGACCGGCATGATCACGTCGGCACCCTGGTCGATGATGCCCTGCGCGACCTGCTTGGCCGTGTCGTTGGCGTCGAACCCACCGGTGAAGGAGCCCTTCTGGCTGTCGACGTCCCAGCCGACGACCTGGACGTTCTTGCCCTTCTGCTGGTTGAAGTACTTGACCCCGTCGACGAAACCGTCCATGAAGATGGTCACGGTCGGGATCTGCATGCCGCCGAATGTGCCGACGACGCCGGACTTCGAGTAGCTCGCCGCGGCGTAACCGCCGAGGAACGCGGCCTGAGCGGTATCGAAGATGATCGGCTTGACGTTCGGCGCGTTGATCGAGTTGTCGTCGATGATCGCGAAGTCGGTGTCGGAGTTCGCCTTGGCGGCGGCCTTCGTCGCGTCGGCGAGCAGGAAGCCGACCGTGATGACGAGGTTGCAGTTCTGGTCGACCATGCTGTTGATGTTGGGCGCGAAGTCGTTCTCGGTCTTCGACTCCGCACTCTTGTACTTCGTGCCGAGGCTCTTGGCCGAGTCGACGAGTCCCTCATAGCCGAGCTGGTTGAACGAGTGGTCGTCGAAGCCGCCGGAGTCGGAGACCATGCACGGCAGGAACTTGGATGCCGCTGCCTTCGTCGTGCTGCTCGACGACGGCGCCTGACCGCAGCCCGCCAGGAGGGCGAGCGCGCTGGCTGCGGCGAGTCCCGCGAGCGCTACCTTGCGTACTTTGAATGTCACGTTGTCCTCCACCTAGAAGAAGATGCGCGTGCGCGCGAGACGCCGCCCAAGCGACGTTACTCAACGTTACGAACGCCTTGGATTCAGGTATGGAGTTCCTGCCGTCGCCGTTATCATCTTGTTTCTTTTGAGCAGCGACGGCCAATCTCATGCTCAAAAGTGCAGGCCGTATGGGCTACAAGACCTCGGTCGAGCCGGTCAGACGCAGCGCCTCCACCACCGATTTCACGCGCTGGGCGTTCTCGCTGGTCGTCACCAGCAGGGCATCCGGGGTGTCCACGACGACCACGTTCTGGATGCCGATCAGGCTGATCACGCGACCGGTCTGGCTCACGACGATGCCGCTGGAGGCATCCGAGAGCACGCGGGCGTTCTCGCCGAGGATGGCCAGGTCGGTCGCCCGGCCGCCGCTGTTCAGCTTGGCGAGGGAGGCGAAGTCGCCGACGTCGTCCCAGGCGAAATGGCCGGGGATGACGGCGAGCTTCCCTGCCGCCGCGGCGGGCTCGGCCACGGAGTAGTCGATCGCGACCTTCGTCAGCGTCGGCCAGATGCGGTCGACGGCAGGGCCTCGCGTGGCGGGGTCGTCCCACGCTTCCGCCAGCTCGAGGAGTCCGGCGAGGAGCTCGGGCTGCGACGAGCCGATCTGCTCGAGCAGCGCGGACGCCTTCGCGATGAACATGCTCGCGTTCCAGAGGTAGTCGCCGCTCTTCAGGTACTTCGTCGCGGTCTTCAGATTGGGCTTCTCGACGAAGGAGACGACCTGGCGCGCCGACGTGGCGCCCTCGATCTTGAGCTGCTCTCCGACGTGGATGTAGCCGAAGCCGATCGCCGGCTCTGTTGGCGTGATGCCGATCGTGGTGATGTAGCCGGCGCGCGCCGCCTGGACCGCCTCGATGACTGCTGCGCGGAACAACGGCTCGTTGCCGATCACGTGGTCGGCGGCGAACGAGCCGATGATCACACCGGGTTCGCGGCGCTCGAGGATGGCGGCGGCGAGGCCGATGGCCGCCGTGTTCTCGCGCGGCTCGCTCTCCAGCACGACGTTCGCATCCGACAGCGCCGGGATCTGACCCTCGACGGCGGCACGGTGCGCCCGGCCGGTGACGACCATGACGCGCTGCGCTCCGCTCAGCGGCGCGAGCCGATCCCACGTTGCACGTAGCAGCGTGGATCCCGACCCCGTGAGGTCGTGCAGGAACTTCGGCGCGTCGGCGCGGGACAGCGGCCAGAGCCGTGACCCGACGCCGCCGGCGGGAATGATGCAGTAGAAGTCCTGCAGGGGCAGCGCACTCATGCCTCTCAGGATAGGTGCGCGGAGGACCGCTCAGCTGAGCAGGTCGGCTGCCGTCTCCACGAACCCGAGGTGGTCGTCGACCGAGTCGGACGGCACGATCACCCGCAGCACCACCTCGTCGACCGCCTCGCGGTAGCGCTCGATGCGATCGCCGAACGTGAAGGCATCCAGCACGGTGTCCTGCGCACGGATGCCCAGGCGCGCGAAGTTCGCCGCATACGCGGGGTAGCCGGCGTAGCGATCCGCCTCCTCGGCGAGACGGCCGTCGGCCGCAGGATCGAGCGCGGTGCGCACGTAGAGAGCGACGTGGCATCCGGATGCTCCGTTCGCCTCCGCCAGCGAGCGCGCCGTGGACGCCTGCTCGGCCGCCACCTCGGGCGTCAGCCAGCTCAGAAGCACACCGTCGCCCTGCTCGGCTCCGAGCCGTCGCATCTTCGGTCCGAGCGCGCCGACCAGCACGCGAGCGCTGGTTCCCTCGTGAAGCTCGGCGACCGCGGTGCCGACCAGGAACAGCGCGCCGTTGCGGGCGCCTCCCGCTCCGATGCCGAGCACGAGACGGTCCTCGGGGAGCTCGTGCCGCTTCACCGTGTCGACGACCTCGTCGGGATGCCTGCGATCCACCGGGATGACGCCGGTCGCGAGAGTGAGCCGGCTCGTGGCATCCGCTGCCGCCGACAGTGCCTTCAGCGAGTCGCCGCCCGGGGTGTCGTTCACCCAGAGTGACCGGAAGCCGCAGCGTTCGACCACAGGGGCCAGCCGCCCGATCGCCTCTGGGCCGAGCGTCCCGGCGACGCCGATGGAGACATCCGCAAGAGCCATGTCTCGATTCTGCTCCGCCGGGGCGCGCCGGCGCTCCAACCCCTCCGGTTCAAGTCGCGAAGTCTGCCGCTACGAGGCCGCTATAACGGCACACTTCGCGACTTGAACTGCCGGACGGAGCTCGATCCGGCGCCCGGTGGATAACTCAGGTGGCCGCCGCGGGCATCCGACCAGAGTGGAGCGATGAGGAAGCCGCTCGCGTTGCCCACCAGCGTGGGAACGGAGTTCAGCGTCGCGCAGGCGTTGAACGCGGGCGCGTCGTACAAGCGACTGCGCGCCTCCGACTTGTCTCGTCCCTTCTACGGCGTGCGGAGCCGACCGCGCGAGGAACCGCAAGAAGAGGAACAGGACGAGAAGATCGATTGGTACGAGATGCAGAAGCGCGCGCGGCTCGCACGTGCGCGAGACTACTTGCCGCGCATCCGGCCGGGGCACTTCTTCAGCCACCACACCGCCGCGGCGGTCTACAGCGCACCGCTCCCGCTGGTCTTCAACGAGCGCGGCGAGCCGGCGGACGAGCCGGACCTCGATCTGCACGTGAGCGTTCTCGGCTCCGGTCCCATCCCACGTACGCGAGGAATCGTCCATCACCGAGCCCAGCCGAAGATGGCCTCCGTTCGCGAGGTGGATGGCCTGCCGGTCGCCTCTCCGGCCACCACGTGGGCGAGCCTTGGAACGCTTCCTCTGCGCGACCTGATCGCCCTCGGCGACTATTTCTGCCGAGTTTGGCGTCCTGGTGTCGGCAGGCCGGACGTGGGCAAGGAGCCTCTGGCGACCGTCGCTCAGTTGCAGGCCGCTGTCGACGCAGGACGGCGCCGCGGCGTGACGAACCTCCGGCAGGCCCTGCCCTTCATCCGTGTCGACTGCTGGTCGCCGCGGGAAGCGATGGTGCACTACGAGCTCGTTGCCGCCGGGTTACCCGAACCCGAGCTGAACGTGGACATCTTCGACGAATTCGGGCGCTTCCTCGGCTGTGTCGACCTGGTCCGCCGGGCTCTCGCACGCTGACGGACCACGTTTCCCGTCTCGGTTTCAAGTCGCGAAGTCTGACCTTATGGCACCCCCATACGGGCAGACTTCGCGACTTGAGGGGGAGCTTGTCGGGCTCGGCCCCGACCGTGAAGAACGGGGACGACTGGGGAGTGAAAGTGTCTCGACGTCGAGACAGTTAGGCTGGCCTTAGGAGCGAGGCTCCGGACGCGGGACGTAAACTGACTGCGCGCCGGATTTGCAGGCATCCATGCCGCGTGAGGCGCTCGCCAAGGTACCTACCAGGGAGGGTTGTCCGTGTCGGCAGAAACGGCAGACACTCTCGAGCCGACCACGCATCGGCCCGGGGGAACGCTGTATCGGGGTCGGGAAGGCATGTGGTCGTGGGTGCTGCACCGCATCACCGGCGTGGCCATCTTCTTCTTCCTGCTGGTGCACATCCTCGACTCGGTCGTGCTCAACATCAGCCCCCAGGCCTACAACGCGGTCATCGGCACGTACAAGAACCCGATCATGGGACTCGGTGAGACGGCGCTCGTCGCGGCGATCGCGTTCCATGCGCTGAACGGCATCCGCATCATCCTGATCGACTTCTGGAGCAAGGGCGCCAAGTACCAGCGGTTCATGTTCTGGACCGTCATCGTCGTGTGGGTCATCCTCATGCTCGGCTTCGTGCCCGTTCAGCTGCACAACGTCTTCACCGAGGGGGCCGCGTCGTGACCACCATCGAGGCTCCCCGCACCCCCACCCGCCCGGCACGCTCGAAGGGCGTGAACTGGGAGAAGTGGGGATGGGTGTACATGCGCGTCTCCGGCGTGCTGCTCGTCGTGCTCATCTTCGGGCACCTCATCGTCAACCTCGTGCTCGGCCAGGGGATCAAGGCCGTCGACTTCGCGTTCGTCGCGGGCAAGTGGGCCGACCCGTTCTGGCAGGTCTGGGACGGCCTGATGCTGTGGCTGGCGCTCATCCACGGCGGCAACGGCATGCGCACGCTCGTCAACGACTATGCGCGCGGCAAGACCGTGAACCGCACTCTGAAGGTGCTGATCCTGCTGGCGGTCATCGTTCTGATCGCGCTGGGCACGTACACGGTGACGGTCTTCAACCCGTGCCCCGGCGGCACGCCCGCGCACCTGCTGCCGCAGTTCTGCTCGACCATCACCAAGTAAGCCCGCGACGGCTAACGCGAAGAACCGAAAGCTACGGACATCCACGTGACTGAACAGATCGCAGACGGAGCCGTGATCGACGGCGTGCACTACCACCAGTTCGACATCGTCATCGTCGGCGCCGGCGGCGGAGGCATGCGCGCGGCCATCGAGGCAGGCCCGCACGCGAAGACCGCGGTCATCTCCAAGCTCTACCCCACCCGCTCGCACACCGGCGCAGCACAGGGCGGCATGGCCGCCGCGCTGTCGAACGTGGAGGAGGACAACTGGGAGTGGCACACCTACGACACCGTCAAGGGCGGTGACTACCTCGTCGACCAGGATGCCGCGGAGATCCTCGCGAAGGAAGCCATCGACGCGGTCATCGACCTGGAGAACATGGGTCTGCCGTTCAACCGCACGCCCGAGGGGAAGATCGACCAGCGCCGCTTCGGCGGCCACACCCGCGACCACGGCAAGGCCGCCGTTCGCCGTGCGTGCTACGCGGCGGACCGCACCGGGCACATGATCCTGCAGACGCTGTTCCAGAACTGCGTCAAGCTCGGCATCAACTTCTTCAACGAGTTCTACGTGCTCGACCTCATCATGAACGAGGTCGACGGCAAGCGCCGCCCCGCCGGAGTCGTCGCGTACGAGCTCGCCACCGGTGAGCTGCACGTGTTCCAGTCCAAGGCCGTGATCTTCGCCACCGGCGGCTTCGGCAAGATCTACAAGACGACCTCCAACGCGCACACACTGACCGGCGACGGCGTCGGCATCATCTGGCGCAAGCGCCTGCCGCTGGAGGACATGGAGTTCTTCCAGTTCCACCCGACCGGTCTCTACGGACTGGGCATCCTGCTCACCGAGGGCGCACGCGGTGAGGGCGCCATTCTGCGCAACGCCTCGGGCGAGCGGTTCATGGAGCGGTACGCCCCCACGATCAAAGACCTCGCACCGCGCGACATCGTCGCCCGCAGCATGGTGCAGGAGGTGTTGGAGGGCCGAGGCGCCGGACCGCACAAGGACTACGTGCTGCTGGACTGCACGCACCTGGGCGCCGAGGTGCTGGAGACGAAGCTGCCCGACATCACCGAGTTCGCCCGCACGTACCTGGGCGTCGACCCGGTCGTCGAGCCGGTCCCTGTGATGCCGACCGCGCACTACGCGATGGGCGGCATCCCGACGAACAACAACGCTGAGGTGCTCGCCGACAACACCACGGTGGTGCCCGGTCTGTACGCCGCGGGCGAGTGCGCGTGCGTGTCGGTGCACGGCTCCAACCGCCTCGGCACGAACTCGCTGCTGGACATCAACGTGTTCGGCAAGCGCAGCGGCCGCAACGCCGTCGAGTACGTGAAGACCGCGGACTTCGTCCCGCTTCCGGACGACCCGGCCGCCGGCGTCCGCGACATGCTCGAAAGCCTTCGCAACTCCAGCGGAACCGAGCGGATCGGAGCCATCCGCAAGGAGCTCCAGGACCAGATGGACCGCAACGCGCAGGTCTTCCGCACCGACGAGACGCTCGCCGCGGTCACCGAGACCATCCACGGCCTGCGCGAGCGCTACCGGAACGTTCAGGTGCAGGACAAGGGCAAGCGGTTCAACACCGACCTGCTCGAAGCGGTGGAGCTCGGATTCCTGCTCGACCTGGCCGAGGTCGTCGTGTTCTCGGCGCGCAACCGCAAGGAGAGCCGCGGCGGTCACATGCGCGACGACTTCCCGAAGCGCGACGACGAGAACTACATGAAGCACACCATGGCCTACCTCACCGGCGACCCGCACTCGTCGAACGCGGCAGACCACATCAAGCTCGACTGGAAACCCGTCGTCGTGACGCGCTACCAGCCGATGGAGAGGAAGTACTGATGGCCACCGCCGTCGCCGACGCCTCGACCGACGCGCCCGAGAAGGCACAGGCATCCGACGCGTCCGAGACGATCAAGTCGTTCATCGTGACGCTGATCGTGCGGCGCTTCGACCCCGACGTGGACACCGAGCCGCACTGGCAGGACTTCGACGTCGAGGTGTATCCGACCGACCGCGTGCTCGACGCGCTGCACAAGATCAAGTGGGAGCAGGACGGCTCGCTCACGTTCCGCCGCTCCTGCGCGCACGGTGTGTGCGGGTCGGATGCGATGCGCATCAACGGTCGCAACCGGCTGGCGTGCAAGACCCTGATCAAGGACCTCGACGTGCAGAAGCCGATCTACGTCGAGGCCATCAAGGGACTCCCGCTGGAGAAGGACCTCGTGGTCGACATGGAGCCGTTCTTCGCCTCCTACCGTGAGGTGCAGCCGTTCCTGCAGGCCAACTCGGCTCCGCCGGAGGGCAAGGAGCGCATCCAGTCCGTCGCGGACAGGGCGCGCTTCGACGACACCACCAAGTGCATCCTGTGCGCGGCGTGCACGTCGTCGTGCCCGGTGTTCTGGACCGACGGCCAGTACTTCGGGCCTGCGGCGATCGTGAACGCGCACCGATTCATCTTCGACTCCCGCGACGACGCCGCGCAGGTGCGCCTCGACATCCTGAACGACAAGGAAGGCGTGTGGCGCTGCCGTACGACCTTCAACTGCACGGATGCCTGCCCGCGGGGCATCCAGGTGACGCAGGCGATCGCCGAGGTGAAGCAGGCGATCATGCGCGGGCGCCGCTAAGCGGCGAAGGCCGGAGCGCTAGTACCAGAAGCTCAGCGTCGGCGCCTCGTCGGCGCGGAACGCCTCATCGAAACGCCGGGCGGCGCCCTCGGTGAGCTCGGTCACGCGGCCCGCGTGCGCGAGCGTCGAGGTGCGCCACGCGCCGAGGTAGAGCGCGGACAGGGTCGCGACATCCATGCTGAGGTCGGGCGCGGCATCCGTGGTCTCGACCTCTGCCGAGCCGTCGGCCCGCACGTCAAGCCGGTACGTGCCCGACGCGAAGCCGAGGCGGTCCTCGATGCGCAAGGTGAGCCATCCTGGCCGGGCGTACCTGCGCGCCTCGAGCGCGGACTTCACGTCCAGGATGCGCAACCAATGGTGGTCGCGCAGCACGACGGTCGCCGCGCGCTGGTTGCGGATCATCCACAGCACCGGCTCGTCGGCCGTGGCGACCTCGTTCTTCACCGTGCCGACCAGGTCGAGCTCGAGCAGGAAGCGCCAGATCGCGGCGTAGGCGTCATCCGTCGCGGCGCGCAGGTAGCGGATGTCGACCGTGTGATTCGAGAAGTCGCTGTGGTCCGCCTTCAGCGAGTAGACGACGAAGCCCTGCGGCACGCCGTCCGCGTCGTCGTAACGGACCGCTCGCAGTGAGGCGCTCTTCTTGTCGCGGTCGCCGAGAACACCCGCGCGCTGACCCCAGATGAAGTCGTCCATCGACATCTCGCCAGGCGTGTTCAGCCGCGCACGCCCGAACACGTCGCGGCAGGTGTCGGCGAAGGTCTGCAGCGACACGAACGCGAGGCGGCCGGTGGATGCCTCCGTGCGCGCCCACCCCGCGCGCCGGACGTCGATGGTGAGATCGGCCGTCTGCGTAGCGGGCCCGAATCCGTAGCGCTCGTAGATGGTCGCCTCCGACACCGTGAGCGACGCCATCGGAACGCCCGCAGCGGCGGCCGTGCGCAACTCTCCCTCGAGCATGGCTCTGGCGACACCGCGACGACGGTGCGTGGGGGCGACGGTGACGGAGCTGACTGCCCAGGAAGGCAGCGTCGCGCCACCGGGCACAGTGAGATCGCCGACCCACGTCGAGACCGTCGCGACCGGCACATTCGGCTCGGGGATGCCGTCGTCCCACACGCCCACGATGCGCCGGTGCGCGGTGTGCCGCACGTGCTCGTCGATCGTCTCCGGCTCGGGTCTGCGGTCGTGGAACCCGCGGTAGTCGGCCTCGTCCCACGCGGCCAGCGCGTCGCGATCCGTTCCGTCGACGAGCCCGAGGCGAAGACCCCCGGCGCTCAGTGCGTCCGCGGAGGTGCGATCGAGGGGCAGCTGCTTGGCGTCCATCGATCCAGACTAGGGCGCACGAACTCGCCTGCTGGTCAGCCGAGGGCTTCGGCGACGACGGCGCGGGCATCCGCTGCGCTCGTCTGCACCAGGGTGCGGGCGGCCAGTTCGCGGGCCTGCTCGAGCGTGACCCTGGCGAGCGTCGCCCGCACGTCGGCGAGTGCCCCAGGCGACATGGAGAGATCCTCCGCACCGAGCCCGACGAGCACGACGGCCATGAGCGGGTCGGATGCCGCCTCGCCGCACACCCCCACGGGTGTGGCGGACGCGTGGCCGGCATCCCCGATCAGCTTGATCAGGCGGAGCACGGCGGGATGCCACGGGTCCTGGTACTGGGCGACGGAACCGAGCATCCGGTCGGCGGCGAGCGCGTACTGCGTGAGGTCGTTCGTTCCGATGCTGACGAAGTCGCAGAGCGGCACGAGCTGGTCGGCGAGCACCGCGGCGGACGGTACCTCGACCGTGATTCCGACCGTGCTCAGCTCGAGCGACCTGGCGAGCTCCACGAAGTACGCGGTCTCGGCGACGTCGGCGACCATCGGCGCCATCACCCACAGGTCCGCGCCGGTGTCTTCCTGGGCGCCGGCGAGCGCGGCGAGCTGGTCGCGCAGCACGTCCTCGTGCTCGCGGAGGGCACGGATGCCGCGGCGCCCGAGCGCCGGGTTCTCCTCGTGCGTGTGCCCGAGGAAGGCGAGTTGCTTGTCGGCACCGGCATCCAGCACGCGCACGACCACCTTGCGACCCCTGAACGCGGCCATGAGGTCGCGGTAGCGGGATCGTTGGAGGTCGACGGGCGGTGCCTTGCGGGCATCCAGATAGAGGAACTCGGTGCGGAACAGGCCGATGCCCTCGGCTCCCAGCGCGACGGCCGGCGCGGCCTCCTCCGGGGCGCCCACGTTGGCCAGGAGCGGAACGGGCGTGCCGTCGGCCAGCGCGCCGGGGGTCAGCGGGCGGGGTGCAGCGACCGTCCCGCCACGCTCCGCGGCGGCGGCCACGGACGACTCGTCCGGGTCGATCACCACGCGGCCGTGCTCGGCGTCCACGATGACGGTCTGCCCGTTGACGATGGCATCGCTGCCGGCCGCACCCACCACCGCGACGAGGTTCTTGTTGCGGGCGAGGATGGCCGTGTGCGACGAGTTGCTGCCGTCGCGCGTGACGAATGCGAGCACCTTGCTGAGATCGAGCGTCGCGGTGTCGGCGGGAGCGAGGTCGTGCGCCACCAACACGAACGGAGCGTCCGACTGCGGGACGGTCGGCAGCGCGACGCCGCGTAGCCTGGCGATCACGCGCCGTGCGACGTCGCGCACGTCGGCTCCACGGGCAGCCGGATTCTCGCCGAGACCTTCGAGCACCTTCGCGTACTCCTCGTACGCCTCGAACACGGCGCGCTCTGCGGTCTTGCCGTCGCCGATCCTCAGCCGGATGTCATCCACGACCGCCGGATCCTGCGCCATCAGCGACTGGGCCTCGAGGATCTCCTCGGCGTCACCACCGGCCTGATGCCCCAGCTCGACGAGCTCGCCGGTCACCGCCTCGAGTGACGAGACGACCCTGCGGTACTCGTCGGGCGCCTCCGCCTGCGACTCCACGTCGTCGGGCTCGCCGATCGGGTCGGGCATGCGCAGGGCGGGTCCGACGGCGATGCCGTTGCCAACGCCGATGCCTGCGATCTGGATCGACACGAATCCCAGCCTATGCCGCGCGGTGGAGCTCTCGAACCCCTGGCCGTGCCCTGTCGACCATAAGCTGATGCCGTGGCGCGGGGGAACGCGAAGTCGACGGATGCCTCGCCCGGTGGCCGCGGGAGGGGCGCGGGCGCTGCGGCACAGGCATCCGTCACCGTGCGCGCGGGCGGACCAGAGCATCCGCGCATCGACCGGCTGCGCGCGGAGGCCGCTCAGGAGCGGGAGGAGCTCACCGAACGGCTGGAGGAGCTCGCCGACCCGCTGCGCGACAGGCTCGCCAGGCCGGTGCGAAGGGTCAACGGCTGGTGGCGCTGGGTCACGGCGCTGAAGCCGTACCGCGTGTGGATCCAGTTCTCGCACAACGACGGCAACCTGCGCACGGCCGGCATGTCGTACCAGTCGCTGTTCGCGATCTTCGCCGCCCTCTGGGTGGGGTTCTCGATAGCCGGCTACTGGCTCACGAGCAACAAGGACCTCTTCACGGCGCTCGTGAAGATCATCAACGAGGCTGTGCCCGGCCTGATCGGAATGGATGACGAGAAGGGAGTCATCAGCGAGAGCGCGCTGCAGTCGCTCGGGACGACGTTCGGGTGGACGAGCATCATCGCCCTGATCGGATTGCTCTGGACCGCGATCGCGTGGCTCTACTACACACGCCAGGCGGTGCGGGCGATGTTCGATCTCGAGCGCGACGAGCGCAACTACGCCCTGCAGAAGATCACTGACTTCGGGCTGGCGCTGGTGTTCGGGGTGGTGCTCATCGTTTCGGCATCCGTCTCGGTGATCACGACGGAGGCGACCGCTTTCGTGCTCGACCTCTTCGGCATCGGCAGCGACTCGTTCTGGACCAACTTCTTCACCTACGTGATCGGATTCGCCGTCTCGATCGCGCTGAACTACTTCGTGCTGGTGGCGATGTATCGCGTGCTCTCGCGGGTGGTCATCCCGTGGCGGTTCCTCGTGCTCGGTCCGTTGCTCGGCGCCATCGCGCTCAGCGGCCTCGGCGCGCTCGGCGGCCTGCTCATCGGTGGCGCGACCCGCAACCCGCTGCTGGCAACGTTCGCCGTGTTCGTCGGGCTGCTGCTGTGGTTCAACATGATCTGCCGGATGATCCTGCTGGCCGCCGCCTGGATCGCGGTCGGGATGTTCGACCACGGCATCGAACCCCGCAGGCGAACCCCGGAGCAGATCGCGTATCAGAAGGCGCTGGCCGAGCGCTCGGCGCGACTGCTCGTCGCCCAGACCGCGGTGGAAGAGGCCGAGCGCAAGACCGCCTCCTCTCGCGGGCTCGCGAAGTGGTTCGCGAACCGCGCCCTGCGCGATGCACGTGAGGAACTAGCGCGGGTGACACGGGAGCCGGCACCGACGCCGCCGACGAAGCGCAGCTGGTGGACGGAGACGTCCGCTGCCGACCCCGGCGCGAAGGATGTCGGCGGCCGCGGCTAGTCTTTTACGCATGCCCTCCCGCCGCACGCTCCGCATCGCCACGGTCAACGTCAACGGCATCAGAGCCGCATTCCGGCGCGGAATGGGCGCGTGGCTGGACGCGCGCGGGGTGGACATCCTCGCCCTGCAGGAGGTTCGCGCCTCCACAGACGACCTCACCGGGCTGCTCGGCGAGGAGTGGGATGTGCTGCACGACGCGGCCACCGCGAAGGGGCGAGCCGGGGTGGCGCTGGCGAGTCGCGGCAAGGCATCCATTCACCGCGTCGAGCTCGGCGACGAGGACTTCGACACCGCCGGCCGTTGGCTCGAGGCGGACTACGAGGTCGACGGCAGCATCGTCACCGTTGTCAGCGCGTACGTGCCGTCCGGAGAGGCGGGCACCGAGAAGCAGGTCTACAAGTACCGGTTCCTCGATGCGATGGATGCCCGCATGAAGGCACTCCCCGAGCACAACGAGCTGGCCGCGGTGATGGGGGACCTCAACATCGGCCACCGCACTCTCGACATCAAGAACTGGAAGGGCAACGTCAAGCGCGCCGGGTTTCTGCCGGAGGAGCGTGCGTACCTGGACAAGATCCTCGGTGCCGAAGACGACGAGCACTACAACGACGGCGCTGGCTATGGCTGGGTCGACGTCGGCCGCAAGTGGGCGGGCGAGGTCGACGGGCCCTACAGCTGGTGGACGTGGCGCGGTCAGGCGTTCGACAACGACACGGGATGGCGCATCGACTACCAGCTCGCGACGCCGAAGCTCGCGGGCAAGGTCGTCGACTACCACGTGGACCGGGCGCCATCGTACGCGGAACGATGGTCGGACCACACCCCCGTCGTCGTCGATTACGCGCTCTGAAGTTAGCACCATCAGAAGGAACCCATGAGCAAGCCACGCCTTTTCTCCGGCATCCAGCCGTCGAGCGATTCGTTGCACCTTGGCAACTACATCGGCGCACTGCTGCAGTGGCGCCAGTTGCAGGACAGCCACGACGCGTTCTTCTGCGTCGTCGACCTGCACGCGATCACGGTGCCGCAGGACCCGAAGGAACTGGCGGAGAAGACCCGGCGCACGGCGGCGCAGTACATCGCCGCCGGGATCGATCCGACGGCCTCGACGCTGTTCGTGCAGTCGCACGTGCCGGCGCACGCCGAGCTCGCCTGGGTGCTGAACACCATCACCGGGTTCGGCGAGGCCGGGCGCATGACGCAGTTCAAGGACAAGTCGTCGCGCTACGGGACGGACTCGACCAGCGTCGGACTGTTCACGTATCCGGTTCTGATGGCGGCGGACATCCTGCTCTACGACGCGGTGGATGTGCCGGTCGGCGACGACCAGCGGCAACACGTCGAGTTGACGCGCGACCTGGCTGAGCGCTTCAACTCGCGGTTCGGCGAGACGTTCGTGGTGCCGCGGGCGATCATCCAGAAGGACACGGCCCGCATCTACGATCTGCAGAGCCCGACGTCGAAGATGTCGAAGTCCGCGGACTCGGTGGCTGGCCTCATCCTGCTGCTCGACGAGCCCGGCGTGACGCGCAAGAAGATCATGCGCGCCGTGACCGACACGGACTCCGTGGTGCGCTTCGACCGCGAGGAGAAGCCAGGAGTGTCGAACCTGCTGGCGATCTACGCGGCGCTGAGCGGGCAGAGCATCGAGGCCGTCGCCAACGAGTACGACGGGCGCGGCTACGGCGACCTGAAGAAGGGCCTCGCCGAGGTCGTGATCGGCGAGTTCGAGCCCGTTCGTGCACGCGCCCTGGAGCTGCTGGCCGACCCCGCCGAGCTGGACCGGTTGCTGGCAGCGAACGCGCAGCGGGCATCCGAGGTGGCGGAGGCGACCCTGGCGAAGGCGTACGAGCGGGTCGGATTCCTGCGGCGCGTGCGCCTCTGACGGGCGACGGATGCCTACGGCCGCGAGCATCCGTGCCGTGCTCTTCGACCTGGACGACACCCTGTTCGCCCATCGAGACGCGGTCGAGCGCGGACTGCTCGCGTATGTGCGCGGGCTCGGACATCCGTATGACGCGTCGGATGCGGACGCCGAGATCGCGTTCTGGCGTCGGTTGGAGGAGCACCACTACCACCGCTATCTCGGCGGTGAGGTGAGCCACGAGGAACAGCGGCGGGCTAGGGCGCGCGAGTACGCCGCGGCACGGCGTGACGCTGACGCCCGAGGCAGCCGCGGCGTGGTTCTCCGACTACTTCGAGCACTACACGGACGCGTGGAGCTTGTTCGACGACGCGCTCCCCTGCCTCGACGACCTCCGTGATCGCCTTCCTGACGTGCGGTTCGGCATCGTCACGAACGGCGAGCTCGACTACCAGCTGCGCAAGATCGACGCGGTCGGCATCCGGGACCGGTTCGACGCGGTCGTCGCGTCCGGTGACCTCGGGATCACGAAGCCCGACGTGCGCATCTTCCAGGCGGCGTGCTCACAGCTCGGGGTGACGCCGGAGCAGGCCGTGTACGTTGGCGACCGACTCGGGACGGATGCGATCGGCGCGGCCAGGGCTGGCCTCGCCGGCGTGTGGATCGACAGGTATGGTGCCGAGGTGTCCGAGGCCGAGCGTGCCGCCGCCGACGAACTCGGCGTCGTGCGCATCACCGGCCTCACGGAGCTGGCCGCCGCGCTCGGCCTCTGACTGAGTCGCGCGGTCCCACTTCGAGGTGGACGTCACATCCCCGTTCGTAACTCCTGCAAGGTGCTCCCGGTCCTGCGCAATGGGCGCTGGACACCTCGGCAGTCCGGGAGGGGACGGACATATTGCAGGAGTTGCGAACACAGCAAGAACGCCCGCGTCGCGCAAGCGGGCAAGTCGGCTACCGCTTCAGCAGGGCGACCAGGCACTCGATGGCTGCGCTCACCAGCTCAGGCTGCTCCATCGTGTGCTGGTACGCCGGCCTGAGCGACGCGTAGCCGAGACGCGCTGCCTGAAGGTCTCGCTCACGGTCTCGTACATGTAGCGACCAGCCGTCATGATGGGCACGGCTATCCGCTTCGAGTACGAGCACATCTTCGACGACGATGTCCGCCCGTCCAAGGCCGTCCAGGTGAACCTGAATCTCGTAGCGCAGCCCAAGGCCCTCGACGATGAGACGCAAGACCGTCTCCTGTCCTGCCTCGGCGAGGGGATTGAGCCGTGATCGCATCCACGCGTAGCGCTGCGGCAGCCGAGCGAATAGCTCGGCGATCGCGTCCTCATCGATCAGGCCGAGGTGCCACGCGTTGTCGAGGGATGCGATCGCGAGGGATGACTTTTGACAGCGAACGACGTGCGCGAGAGCATCCAGGAGTCCCACTCGATGGTCGTCGCCCGCTGTTCGATCGATGAGCGGTTGCCAGTGCAGTACGACTCCGTCGCGGTTCTCCTTGGTCAAGCGCTCCCACTTCTCGGAGGGCGCCCGTAACCGACTGGCGGCTCGTTCTAGGTGAACGTGCGGTGCGCCCGGCTTCACCGCGAAGACCCCGTAGCTTCTCAACGCCGAGACACACGTCAGGCGGCCGCCGATACGAACCGCCGAACTGCCGTGTGCATCAAGCGATGGAAGGCAATAGTGGTCACGCCGAGGCCGGCGTAGAGCGCCACCGCGAACGGCGGCAGTCAGCGAGCGACTGGTCGCACCCAAGCCCATGAGTTCTGCTCGACTCAGTACGTCTCGGCCCGTCATTCGGAACGCGTCATCCCAACCCATCGCGCCAGCTTTGACGGGCGAACGACATGGCGGCTCGCGACGAAGCAGAACTGTGAAAACAACTGCCGGAGCTACGGATGGGGAGGACAAGAGTAAGCGACCCGCGCGATGCGCCCACGCCATCCCATGGTTCGCAACTCCTGCAGATCGTCGACTGCACGGGCGCAGAACCGCCAGTTTCCGCCTCCTCGCCGACAAACCGCAGGAGTTATGAACGGGGTGGGACCCGGCAAGCCGGCGAGTGACCCCGGCGGCGGCTGGGCCTGGGCGGCGGCGCCCCGCGACGCCGCGTGACACGGGAATACGGGGGCGCGGCGTGCGTTGGTAGGGTGTAGGCAGTGCTCCGGGGTCGGTGAGAGTCCGAACCGGCGGTGAAAGTCCGCGAGCCGAGGCGCCGATCGTTGCGAAAGCAGCGGAAGGCGGCGAGGTTGAGCCGGTGGAATTCCGGCACCGACGGTGATGGCGCGTTCAATTTCTGCTGCTTCGGCAGCGGGGTGGCGCGGCAGAGTCCGGATGGGAGGCAGCACACGCACGGTTGCGCAATCGTGCCGTCGGCACGTGTCCGAGGAACCCCGGGGTCCACGTACCGCTCGTCAGGACGACGAGCGGGATGAGGACAGACGGAGACCGGGATGACCGACATCGGGTTCGAGGCGCAGAGCTTCGACGCGGCGATGCGGCGCGCTCTCGAGCTGGCCGCTCTCGGTCCTGCGCGCGGTGTGAACCCGCAGGTCGGATGCGTCATCCTCTCCCCCGCTGGCGAGGTGCTGTCCGAAGGCTGGCACCGCGGGGCGGGCACGGCCCACGCCGAGGTCGACGCGCTGTCGAAGCTGGCGCCCGAGCAGGCATCCGGAGCGACCGCCGTCGTGTCCCTCGAGCCCTGCAACCACACCGGCCGCACCGGGCCGTGCAGCGAAGCGCTCATCGCCGCTGGCGTCGCGCGCGTGGTCTACGCCGTCGACGACCCGGGACACGCCTCGCACGGCGGCGCGAAACGGCTGCGCGAGGCGGGCGTCGAGGTCATCTCCGGCGTCGAGGCGGATGCCGCCAGCCGGCTCCTGCAGGACTGGCTCGTCGCCGCACGCCTCGGCCGCCCCCACGTCACGCTCAAGTGGGCGAGCAGCCTCGACGGCCGCGTCGCCGCCTCCGACGGCACCAGCAGGTGGATCACCGGTTCGGCCGCGCGGCAGCACGTGCATGAGCAGCGTGCTGCGTCCGACGCGATCATCGTCGGCACCGGCACCGTCTTCGCGGACGACCCGAGCCTCACGGCCCGTGGCGATGCCGACGAACTGCTGCCGCACCAGCCGGTGCCGGTCGTGCTCGGCGACCGGGTCGTGCCGGACGACGCCGCCGTGCGACGGCATCCGAACCCGCCGGTCTTCCTGTCCGGTCACGACCTCGCCGGGGCACTCGTCGAGCTGCGCGAGCGCGGGGTCCGCTCGGCCTACGTGGAGGCCGGG
This sequence comes from Humibacter sp., assembly GCF_051954055.1. Classification (NCBI taxonomy): domain Bacteria; kingdom Bacillati; phylum Actinomycetota; class Actinomycetes; order Micrococcales; family Microbacteriaceae; genus Humibacter; species Humibacter sp. Next base: position 26,053 of record NZ_JBQCIE010000035.1, read on the forward strand.
CCGGTGCTCGCCGGCGCCTTCGTGCGCGAGGGACTCGTCGACGAGTTCCACGTCTACCTCGCCCCCACACTGCTGGGCGGCCCGCGCACGGCCCTCGACGACATCGGCGTGCACTCGATCGCCGAGCAACGCAGCCTCTGCCTGCACCGGGTGGAACGCCTGGGGAACGACCTGCTCGTCGTGGCCACCGACCCGGCGGCGCGCACGCTCAATCCGTGGCACGCCGACACTGCGGAGCTCGCACCGCCCGGCTCAGCAGTGCAGCACACCCACCAGACTCGATCCGCTCGAGAAGGAGCTTGAGGATGTTCACCGGAATCATCGAAGAACTCGGCGAGATCACCGCCGTAGAGCGCGGTGCCGACGCAGCACGCATCACGGTGCGCGGCCCGCTGGCCGTGCAGGGCGCCAGGCACGGCGACTCGATCGCCGTGAGCGGCGTGTGCCTCACCGTCGTGGACCAGACCGAGGACTCGTTCACCGCCGACGTGATGGCAGAGACCCTCGCCGTGAGCACCCTCGACGACGCTGCAGCGGGCACCCCGGTCAACCTGGAGCGCGCTGCACAGGTCGGCGACCGGCTCGGCGGCCACATCGTGCAGGGACACGTGGACAGCATCTCCACCGTGCTGGCGATCACACCGGGTGAAGCGTGGCGCGTTGTGCGCTTCAGCCTCTCCCCCGAGATCGCCTCGCTCGTCACGCGCAAGGGATCCATCGCGGTCGACGGCGTCTCGCTCACGGTCTCCGCGGTGAGCGACGCCGGAGCGTCGCAGCAGTGGTTCGAGGTCTCCCTCATTCCGGAGACCCTCGCGGCGACCACCCTCGGGAGCAGGGAGGTGGGCGACCGGGTGAACGTGGAGACGGACATCCTCGCGAGGCACGTGGAGCGGATGCTCGCACTCGAGCAGGCATCCCCCAGGCACCGGGTCTCCGCAGAGGGCCCGGACCAGGAAGCGAGTCACGTCTCCGGCGTGAGCGGGGACACCGCGGTGAGGAGCGAGGCATGACACTGGCGACGATCCCGGAGGCGCTGGAATCGCTGCGCGCCGGACGGCCCGTGCTGGTCGCGGACAACGAGAGCCGGGAGAACGAGGGCGACATCGTGCTCGCGGCAGAGACCGCGTCGCAGGAGTGGGTCGCGTGGCTGGTGCGGCATTCCTCCGGCTTCATCTGCGCGCCGCTCACGAACGAGCTGGCCGACAAGCTCGAGCTGCCGGTCATGGTCGTCGACAACGAGGACTCCAGGGGCACCAACTACACGGTCACGGTCGACGCCGCCGACCGGCTCTCCACCGGCATCAGCGCCGCTGATCGCGCACACACGCTGCGCGTGCTGGCCGACCCGTCTTCGACCGCTAGGAGCCTGCACCGACCAGGACACATCGTTCCGCTGCGGGCCGTCGACGGCGGCGTGCGGGAGCGCGACGGGCACACCGAGGCCACCGTGGACCTGCTGAAGCTGGCCGGCATGACACCGGTCGGCGCGATCGGCGAGGTGGTCGCGGACGACGGCGAGATGATGCGCCTGCCCGAGCTGATCGAGTTCGGTGAGCGCGAGAACGTGCCGGTCATCACGATCGAGGCGCTTATCGCGTACCTGCAGGAGTTCCACTGCGACGCTCCGCTCGAAGCTGTCACACCGGTTCCGGAGAGCTCGCGCGTCATCTTCGAGGTCGAGACGACCGTTCCGACCACGCACGGACCGTTCCGCGTTCGGGCCTACCGCGACCGCATGACCGGCGCCGACCACGTGGCGATCATCGCCGGAGAACCCGGCGAGACCGGGTCGCTCGTGCGCGTGCACTCCGAGTGCCTGACCCGTGAGGCGTTCGGCACGCTGAAGTGCGAGTGCGGACCGCAGCTGGATGCCGCGCTCGACACGATCCAGCGCGACGGCGGAGTCGTCATCTACCTGCGCGGCCACGAGGGCCGTGGCATCGGACTGATCAACAAGCTGCGCGCGTACCGCCTGCAGGAGGATGGACTCGACACCCTCGACGCGAACCTCGCGCTCGGGCTGCCGATCGACGCGCGCGACTACGGCGCGGCATCCGCGATCCTCGCCGACCTCGGGATGCGTTCGGTGCGGCTGCTCACGAACAATCCCGACAAGGTCAACCAGCTCAATGAGCACGGCGTAACGGTCGAGGAGCGCGTGCCGCTCGTCGTGGGCCTCGGCGCGCTGAACGAGCAGTACCTCAAGACGAAGCGGGACCGGCTCGGACACCTGCTGCCGGTCGCGGACGCCGAGCTGCGCGAACTGGACAGCACGTTCGACGAGGATGCCGCCGCCTCCGACGATGAGCTGATCGCCCACCACGTCGTGACCAAGACGAACGTGATCCCGACCCCCGAAGAGAAAGGCGCGACCCGATGAGCGGAGCCGGCGCACCCGACCACGAGACCCTGAACGCGGAAGGCCTGCGCGTGGTGGTGGTCGCGGGCACGTGGCACGAGACCATCACGGAAGGCCTCGTCGCGGGAGCGCAGCGCGAGCTGACGGCATCCGGAGCCGATTGGAAACTGGTGCGTGTGCCCGGCAGCTTCGAGCTGCCGGTCGTGAGCAAGGCGGCACTGGATGCCGGTGCCGACGCCGTCGTGGCGCTCGGCGTGATCATCCGCGGCGGCACTCCGCACTTCGAGTACGTCTCCTCTGCGGCGACCGACGGGCTCACCCGCGTCGCCCTGGACACCGGCAAGCCGGTGGGCTTCGGTGTTCTCACGCTCGACGACGAGCAGCAGGGACTCGACCGCGCCGGTCTGCCCGGCTCGAAGGAGGACAAGGGCGCCGAAGCCGCGCATGCGGCGATCGCCACGGCGGTGGCACTGCGCGAGCTGCGTCAAGGAGCCTGACAGCCCCCAATTGGTCGCTCGTTCCGACGGCAAGGGGCACCTATGCTGTGCACGTGAGCAGGGCACGCAGGGTCGCACTCTGGATCGGCGGAGCGGTCGTCGCGATCGCGATCGTGGTGGTCATCGTCATCGTCGTCGCGCGTCCCGGCTCCTGGAACGGCACGCTGACCTCCGTGGCCTACAGCCAGTCGCAGGCCGTGCCGAACTTCGACGACTCGACGCGCACCACGACCGACGCCGGCCACCTCGCCGCGCTGCAGCGGGTGCTGCACGACGACGGCTGGCATCCGGGCGATGCGGGGCAGGCATCCAGCAACGGATGCGCCGGCGGCATCGCCACGCACCTGAACATGCGGCTCGGTGACGGGTCGACCGCGAAGCTCGACACCTACCGGTGCGGCAACGACAACGACCGCCTCACCGCCGACGTCACCCGGCTCATCTCTTCGTGGCGGGCGGCGGACTGAATCGGGCTTAAGGCTTCCAGACCATCAGCACGACGACGGCGAGAAGCAGCAGGCTGGAGATGCCGCTCGTCGCGGCCAGCGGGCCGTACCCGCGGTTCGGTGCAGGCGGGGCGGGCCTTGCGGCCGGGTCCTCCTCCTCGACGGCTTCTTCACCCTCGATCGTGTCCGCCGCGCGTCGCATGGCGGGCACGACCACGAACAGGGTGAGGCCAAGGGCGATCACGTAGAGCACGATGGACAGCCAGATCCACGTCGACGAGATGCTGGTGTGGTACTTCGGGTCCGACGTTCCCAGTGCACCGAATCCTAAGATGAAGACCGCGAGCGACAGCAGGCTGAACACATTGGTCGACCGCGCCAGCGTGCGCACCTGCGTCGGGGAACCGGCCCGGATGGCACGCATCGCGGTCATCGGAAGAATCGCCATCGGCCCCACGATGAAGACCGCCGCCGCAACATGCAGGATACCGAGAATCACGTTCGCCACACTCATAACGCCAGACTAGCGGCCGGTGTGAGTTCGCTGAACGAGCACCGCTCAATCCAGGAACAGCGCGCGTAGCCGCCGGGTCGTGAGGATCATGCCGAGCACGGTCATGACGCCGAGGTACAGCACGTGCCACAGCACGCCCACGTCGACCGCACCGGTCGTCAGCGATCGAACCAGATCGACGCTCTGCCACAGCGGCAGCGCCTGGATCACGACCTGAACGCCCTGCGGATACACCGACAGCGGATAGAACGTGCCGGAGAGCAGGAACATCGGCAGCATCACGAAGTTGATGATGTCCATCTGCTGGAACGACTTCATATAGCTCGTGATGCCCATGCCGAAGCTGGCGAACGCGAACGCGACGAGCAGCACCGCGGGCAGCGCCAGGAGCGCCCACCACGACAGGTTCAGACCGACGAACTGCATGACGATCATGAACGCGACCGCATAACCGGCGCCTCGCAGCAGGGCGAGCGCGATCTCCCCGAACGCCACGTCGAGGGGACCGAGCGAGGTGGCGAGCATCCCTTCGTAGAGTCGCGCGAAGCGGATCTTGAAGAACACGTTCCAGGTGGAGTCGTACACCGCGCCGTTCATCGCGGCGGTCGCCAGCAGCGCAGGTGCGATGAACGCGGCGTACGAGATGCTTCTGCCGTCGCCCGCCGAGACCGTGCCGACGAACGCGCCGAGCCCGATGCCGAGCGACAGCAGGTAGAAGATCGGCTCGAACACGCCGGAGACCACGACCAGCCAGTTCGTCGACTTGGTGGCCAGCCATCCGCGATACACCACGGATCGCCCGTTTCCCGCGTACAACGAACCGACGCCCCTGCGCCGAGCGGATGCCTGCACCGGCGCCTCGACGTCCACCCCGGTCACGTGTAGAGCCTCCGCTTCGCGATGCGGCGAGCGAGCAGCCAGCCGGGCACGAACAGCACGAACAGGTAGAGAACGTGCACGACGATCAGCCATGGCGGCACCTGAGCGCCGTAGGAGACGATCCTCGCCAGCTGCGTGCCGTGCCAGATGGGCGAGAGCCAGCCGATCCACTGCAGGTAGATCGGCATGGAGCTGAGCGGGAAGAACGTGCCCGAGAACAGGGTCAGCGGCAGCAGCACGAAACGCATCAGCATGGCGATCTGGCCCGAGTCCGTCTGGATCGTGGCGACGTACGCCATGATGGGCGCGCCGAACGCCAGCCCGACGAGTGTGGCGATCAGCACGCCGAGGAACGCCGTGCCCGACGGCGTCGCGCCGAACAGCTGCATGAACAGCCAGTAGACGACGCTGGAGGCGACCAGGCGAACGACGACGGAGATCACCATGCCGTCGATGATCTGGCCCGGCGTGATCGGCGACGAGCTGATGCCGAGGAACGTCGGATTCCACTTGAACCCGAGCATGACCGGATAGGTGAACTCCTCGGAGGCCACGGTCACCGCCGCCGTGCACAACAGCGCCGGTGCAACGAACTGCAGGTAGCTCACGCCGTCGACCGCGTGCGGACCGAGGTTCGCGCTGACCAGGGCGCCGAGGCCGACGCCCATCGCGAACAGGTACAGCAGCGGTGTCCCGACCGCGCCGATGAGCACCGTCGAGACGTAGGAGCGCATGACGCGCAGGCGGTGCTCCGCGACGTACCACGCCCCGAAGCGGCGCGCGCGCTGGACCTGAAAGCGACGGTCACTTCTGAGCGTCGCCGCGACGCCAGCGCCGACGGCCGTCTCGGCCGTCGGTAGGGACCCACGGCCCGAATGAGCGGTCATTCGATCAACGACCTTCCGGTGAGCCGCAGGAAGACATCCTCGAGGCTGGAGCGCCGCACGAGCGAGGTGAGCGGATGGATGCCCGCTTCGGTGAGCCGCGCGAGCTCGGCCTCGCCGTCGGCTGTGTACACGAGCACACGGTCGGGCAGCGCTTCGACGCGATCGCCGGCACCCTGCAGCCGCAGCGCCATCTCGGCGTTGCGGTCGGCACCGAAGCGCAGCTCGAGCACCTCGCGCGTCGAGTACTCCCTGATGAGCGAAGCCGGAGTCCCCTCCGCCATGATCGTGCCCTTGTCGACCACGATGAGCCTGTCGCAGAGCTGCTCCGCCTCGTCCATGTAGTGCGTGGTGAGCACGAGCGTCGTGCCCTGCTCCTTGAGCCGGAACAGCCGGTCCCACAGGATGTGCCTGGCCTGCGGATCGAGCCCCGTCGTCGGTTCGTCGAGCAGCAGGATGCGCGGATCGTTCATCAGCCCGCGCGCGATCGTGAGCCGCCGCTTCATGCCCCCGGAGAGGTCGGTGACCTTCGCCTTCGCCTTGTCCTGCAGCTGCGCGAACGCGAGGAGATCATCCGCCTTGCTGCGCACCTTCGCCATCGGCAGCCCGAAGTAGCGGCCGTACACGACGAGGTTCTCGCGAACGCGGAGCTCCTCGTCGAGGTTGTCGGACTGCGGTACGACTCCGAGCTGCGACCGGATCTCCGGGCCGAATCGGTCAGGGTCGAGACCGAGGATCTCCAGCCGCCCGCTCGTGCGCGTGGAGACCGCGCCGATCATGCGCATCGTCGTCGACTGGCCGGCCCCGTTCGGCCCGAGAAGGCCGAACGACTCCCCCGGCGCCACCTCGAACGTGATGCCGCCGACGGCCGTGACCTCCCCGTACTGCTTGACGAGGTCGGATGCGACGATCACCGGCGAAGACACGCTCACCAAAGTAGCTCCTACGGGTGACAGCGTGCAGGGCAGGGCGCGCAGCACTCGAAAAGGGCGTGCAGCAGCTCAGAGCGAGGACGAGAGGTCGGCTGCCCAGCCCTTCAGGAGCGTCGCGTAGGAGGAGGCGATCCACTTGCTGTTCGATGTGATGTCGGATGCGAAGGCGGCCAGCGCGGTCTTCGCCGCCGCGTGATTGTTCGACGCGAGCGCCGCCGCGGCCGCGCTGAGGTCGGACTGCAGCTTGGACGCCACAGACGACGACGTGATCCAACCGTTCGAGACGCCGTACGACACGGCGCCCTGCAGCCCGGTCACCGTTGCGCGCACCGTGATCGTGAGCGTCTTCGTGGACGTGTTGCCGAGCGCATCCACCGACGTGATCACGATGGTGTGCGTGCCTGCGGAGAGCGCCTCAGCCCGGATCACCGTGCCGCCGGCGATCGCGACCCCATCGAGCGTCGCCGTGACCGACGCGACGCCGGAGACGGCATCCGTCGCCCCGAACGTGACGAGGATCGACTGGGTGACGTCGTAGCGCGTGCCGTTGCTCGGTGCGGTGATGCTCGAGGCGATGACCGGCGGTGTGGTGTCCTTCACGAGACTCTGCGTGTACACGGTCGGGTTCCCCGCCGGGTCGGTCTCGGTGACCGTGAGTGTGATGACCCCGTCGGCGAGGGAGGAGAGCGAGCCGCTCCAGAACGTGGTCTTGCCGCTGCCGTTGAAGGTGGCGGACCCCGTGACCGTGTGCGTGCCGTCGCTGAAGACGTACGCCACGGTGGCGCCTCGTTCTCCCCACACGGGCACGCTCACGCCGCCCACATTGGACGGAACGATCGCCGAAGGCACCGGGGTGACGGTGAGCGAAGGTGGCGCGGTGTCGAGCGTCGCGGTCACGACGGTGGCCATGCTGTTGCCGATCCCGTTGGTGAGCGTGACCGAGACGCTGAAGACGCCGTCGATCAGCTGCGACACGTCGACCGGGATCAGCACGGTGCCGGTCGAGTCGATGATGTCCATGCCGTTCGCCACGTTCCCTGCACTGTCTGTGACGACGACGGAGGCGATGGAACCGGCCTGGCCCCGCACGGTGACCGGGTACGCCGCCTCGGTCGCGAGGTTCGCGTACGTGGGAACGGTCACGGTCGGCACGGTGGGTGCGACGCTGCTCTTGCCGAGGACGGAGCGGATGGTCACGGGCGCCTGGCCGGGTGCGGTGACGGTCGCCGTGACGGCGATGGCGCCGTCGACGAAACCGGAGAGGTCGAGCACGACGGTGAACTGTCCGGATGCCCCGATCGTGCCGGTTCCGGTCAGCACGGTCGACCCTTCGGTGAACGAGTAGAACACGGAGGAGCCGACGATCCCGCTGACGATGAACGGCACGGCCGGCGCCGTCGACGGAGTGATGCCGGACGGCAGGTTCACACCCGCCCCCGACGGCAGCGACATGAGCGGCGTCGCCGACGCGGCTCCCACGATGCCGGAGGACGACCCCGTTCCGGGCGAGTTGAACGGCCGGACGTTCGCGGTCTTCTGGATGTCGACCGCCGTTCCGCCGAGGTTCTCCGGCATCTGGTTGAACGGCGACCCCGTCTGCTGGTGCCAGAGCGAGTCGTGCTGCAGCACCAGGCTCAGCTCGCCGAACGGCTCTCCGTTGCGGGATGCGATGCCCTGGTAGCGGTCGTCGTATGGCGCGTACCGCGTCATGAGGGTCTGGTCGGCGCCGTCGCTCTTCGACAGCGCGTACAGGAACTCCGGCAGGAACGGCTGCAGAGTGCGGCTCACGGTCGGCATGCCGAACGGCGAGAACGGCACGTAGTAGCTGTTGTGGTTGCCGACCCAGTCGATGAGCCGGTCGCCCGCGGTGCCGGCGAAGTAGATGTCCTGCCCGGATCCGCCGTACGCCAGCGCCTCCCAGGCCGGCGTGCCCCAGACGAAGTTCGACGAGGCGAGGCTGTACGAGCCGTCGGCGTTCCGCGTCAGGTTCGGCACCGGTCCGTCGTTCAGGCCGCCGTCGACGAACGTGCTCGCCCTCAGGTCGATCAGGTCGTTGCCGTTGCCGCCGTAGACGCGCACCCTGCCCATGCCGGCCACGATGTAGTCGTTGCCGAGGTCGCCGAAGATCGCCTTGTCACCCGTGGTGGGCATCTGCGGGTCGCCCGTGCCCGGGTACCAGGTGGTATCCAGCGGCATGCCGGCATCCGTCGGGTCGAAGGTGAGGAAGAACGGCAGGCATCCTGCAGCCGTCGGCGTCTGGCCCGTCGCCCATGTGCACAGCAGCGGGTTCGGCTGGCCGATCGTGAACGTGTTGCTCACGACGCTGTTCAGCCACACCTGGCGCCGCGGGTCGGTCGGATCGAAGTAACTCGACTTGCCCGACATGCCTGCCCTGGCGGCGTTGCCGTTGCCATCGTCGGCTTCCGGATGCCATCCGGCAGGGTTGCCGGGGTTGAACGGGTGGTACCAGTCGGTCTCGTACGGGGTGGAGTTCACCGCGTTGCCGGACATGTCGAAGTTGTCGGCGTAACCGAGCTCCGGGGCCTCTGCACCGGATACCGCGGACTGGCCCGGTCCGGCGTGGATGACCCCGTTGCCCCAGCCGCCGTAGATGATGTTGTGGCCGTAGCGCGGCTGGTAGGCGTCGCAGATCTGGTTGTTCTTGCAGCCGTTCGCGAAGCTCGGGCTGCCGTTCGCGGCCGGATCCCAGTTGTACGGCCACAGCACCGCGGTGTACGAGAGAGCGCCCGCGACGTTGATGACCGCCTGCTGCACGTTGCCCGGGGTCGTGATGAGCTCGCTGAGCTGCGAGGCCGGAATGGGAGCGATCCCGTACAGCGGCTCGCCGTAGCTGGAGCTGTTCCGGCTGGCGAAGCACCGGCCGCCACCGCCGATGATGCAGGAGTCGCCGCGTCCGCCGGACACCCAGTTGTCGGCGTATCCGGTGATGATCGTGTCGTTCTGGCCGCCGCCGTAGATCACGTCGTTCGCGGGTCCGCCGTAGATGAACGCGTCGCCGGACTCCGCGTGGATCTCGCTGCCCTTCTGCTGGCACGGCTGCACCAGCTGCTGCGCCGTGGTCTCGGTGCAGGCCAGCGGCGTTCCTCCGATGTCGCCGACCCCGTTGCTGGCGGCGCTACCGGTGACGAGCGGCCCGACCTGACCTGCGAGGTCCGGCCCGCCCGGTGTCATGTCGAGCAGGTTCACCGCACGGGCGATGATGCGCTCGGTCGCGGCGAGGTATCCGTACACGTCGTAGTTGTAGTTGAGGTAGCCCACCGACATCGCCACGCCGTTGCCGACGCCGTACTGCCCGTTCGTGCCGGTGAGACGGATGATGTCGCCGTTGTTCGCGAGGATGACGTTGCTGTCGTGCGCGTGACCGTTCGGGTTCGTGATGCAGTGGTTCGTGGCATCCAGGACCCCGTCGCCGCAGTCCTCGCGGCCGGCGTTCAGCCCGGAGCCGCCGAAGATGAGGTTCGACCCGCTGGCCCGCTCGCTCGGCAGCGTGAGGCTGAACATGTCGGAGTTGCCGCCGACGATGTCGTTCTGTCCGCGGTTCGCGAAGATCGTGTTGTTCCCGCGGCCGCCCTCGATGTAGCTCTGGCCGTCGGTCGCCGCGACCGTTGTGGTGGCGGTGCACGGCAGTGACGTGCAGGATGCCGGTGCGGGGCTCCCGGTGACGGTGAGTGTGTCGAGACCGGTGGAGTAGTCGTGGCTGATCGCGGTGACGACACCGACGGCCGTTCCGCCGACGTTGAGGGTCTGTCCGACGGCGAATCCGGAGTCGGCCCACCACAGGCCCTGGGCGAGGGTCATCGTGTGGGCGCCGAACGTGATCGCGCCGGTGAGCGTGTACTCGAGTGCCGCGTAGTCGTCGACGGACGGGTTGATCAGCAGGTTGTTGCCTGCGTCGCGGCAGGCGCCCACCCGGTTGCCCAGGTAGTAGCCGCGGAACAGGCAGGTGGCTGCTCCCCCGAAGACGCTGTCGATGGACGGCGACCCGTTCGAGGTGGTCGGGTAGCCGGTCGGCGAGTCGGGGGCGGTGATATCGATCGAGCCGTGCGCCTGGATGATGTTGTCGTTCGACTCGCCGAAGATCATGGCCGACCCGGAGCCGCCGGCGATGTAGTCGGCCCCCTTCAGCTCCGAGTCGCGCAGCACGCTCGACCGAGTGGTGTCGTTCGCCGGTACCGAGAGCAGGATGCCCCCTGTGCCGGAGAGGAAGTCGCCCCACCACGCGTGCCCCGTCGGGTCGTTCTGCGCGGTTCCGTCGGTCAGGCTGTTCGTGAGCGAGCCGGGTGTCGTGCTGTAGATCTGCGTGCCCGTGAGGTCTTGGAACCGCGGGTTCGCGTAGTCGAACAGGTGCGAGCCACGGCTGAGCGCGACGCTGCCGGCGATGATCAGGTTACGGCCGGGACCGCCCTGGATGTCATTGTCGCCGTCGCCGCCGACGATGATGTTGTCGCCGCCGGAGGCGTAGATGCGGTTGTCGCCGTGGTTCGCCGGCTGGTCGCTGGAGGCGGCGAGGATGTCGCGGGTCGTCTGGATCCGCTCCACCCGTGCGTCACCCCACGGCGTCGTGCCGCTCGGAGCGCAGTACTGGTTCAGCGAGGCGGTGCCGGTCGGCCGGCAGTAGCCCTGCGCCGGACCGATCGTGAACATCACGCCGGTGGCGGATGCCGTGCCGATCGTTCCCCGCGACAGACGCGCCGTGGTGCCGTCGGCGCTCACCCACGTGATGATCGTTCCGACCGAGATCAGCGTGCCGGAGGCATCCGTGATCGCGAGCCCGACATCGGACTGCCGGAAGCAGTTCGCCGTGCTGCCACTCGTGCACACGACGGTGATGGTGGCGACCCCGTTCTGCGCCGGCGGCACGGCCGAGTTCGAGACGATGGCGCCTGTCACCTGACGTGTGGTGTTCGGGATGACGCCGACGGTCGCCTCCTGCGTGTCCTGCGTCACCACGCCGAACGCGCCGAAGATGAGGTTGTTGTAGTCGCCGTACCTGTCGGTCGTCGTGGCGCCCGGCCGGTCGCCGTAGATCAGGTTGTCGCCTGCAACGAGCGGGTCGGCATCCTGGTACGTGCTGGTGTTCACGGTCGGGAACCTCACGGAGCGTGCGATGAGGTCGGTGTTGAGCCCGTTCGCGCCGAGGATGATGTTGTCGCCACGCTCGCCGTAGATGGTGTTGTCGCCGGAACCGCCCGCGATCACGTCACCGGCCTGGCTGCCGTAGATCGTGTCGTCGCCAGGGCCGCCGTAGACGGTCACGCCGATCGAGGGCACCTGACCCTCAGGGACGTTCGCGAACAGGGCGCTCGCGTCGATCACGTTGTTGCCGGCGTGCCGGAAGGCGTTGGCCACGGGGAACACGAACTGCGGCGTGCCGACGCCGACCTGGTTCGGGAACGGCTTGGAGCCGAACACGCGGCTGGTCTGGGTGACCGGGTCACCCGAGTACCAGATGCCGTCCTGCGAGGTGCTGCCGTAGACCACGAGCGGCGACGGGGCGTAGCCGACGACCTTCGCGCCGCTGCCGTCCCAGGTGGTGATCTGCGGACCGCTGAAGGTCAGTGTCGCGTCGGTCACCGCGGTGATGGTCCACGCCGCGAGCCCGCCGATCTCGAGCACCATGCCGACGACGTAGCCGTCGGTGATCCACGAACCGCCGATGCGGGTGAGTGTCTGCGCACCGCCCGCGGAACCGAGGGTGAACGTGCTGGTGAGTGTCGGGGGCGTCGCGCCGGGTCCCGGGCCGCCGCCTCCGGTGATCGTGAACACGTTGCCGCCGTAGCGCACCGGGTTGTTCGATGCGGATGCGACGGCCACCGTGGCCGTGCAGGTGCCGCCGATCGTGCAGTTCAGTGGTGACGGCGCGCCGGAGACGGTGAGGATGTCGTCGGTCGGCCCGGAGATACCGGTGATGGTGCCCACAACAACGCCGTCGATCGTGATCAGCTGCCCGACGGCGAATCCGGCCTCACGCCACGACCGCATGTCGGTGCGGATCAGCTGGTAGCCGCCCGCCGCAGTGAAGTGGATGCGCGTGCTCACGCGCACGGCCGGGTCGAACACCGCGACGGTGCCGCCTACTGCGCTGCCGGCCGCCGGCCCGCTGCCCGCGAAGGTGAGCGTCGCGCCCGAGACACCGGTGATTGTGCCGATGGGCGCACCGTTCCACATGAGCTCCTGGCCGACCGCGAACTGGTCGGTGGCCCAGCTCGTTCCGTCGAGCCGCCTGATGGTGCTGCCGGTGATCGCGAACGTTCCGGTGATGGACAACGGCTCGGCGCCGCCGCCGTTCAGCGCCGTGATGCCGCCGTGCACGAACGTGGTTCCCGGCGTGCCGTCCTCGTTGGTGAAGGCGCCGCCGGTGAGCGTTCCTGTCACGCTCAGCGTGTCGTTGCCCTGGCCCTGCATGAGGTTCAGCACCTGGATCGTGGACAGCGACGCGTTGGTGAGGATGTCGCCGGTGGTCGGGTCGACGGTGATAGACCCGAAGCTGATGCCGCTCGGGAACTTCGCCGGCTCGCCGAACGTCGGGTGCGTCGCGTCGCCTGGAACGTATCCGTTGTGGTGGGTGAAGTCGACACCGGGGCCCATGCCGAATCCGCTGAGCGCGGTGCCGCTCAGGGTGCCGGTCTGGTTCTGCTGCGATCCGTCGTCGAAGATGTTCAGCACGTTGACCTGCTGCGCTTCAGGCGGCTGCACGCCGATGCCGAAGGGCAGCGAGTTGCCCTCCCCCGGCAGCATGACCGGCAGGTTCAGCGCGGCGTGGTTGTTCTGCGTCGGTCCGCCTTCCACCGACAGCGGACCGCGGATGCCGGAGAGCCGGTGCGGCATCTTCGGGAAGGTGAGCAGCGACTGGTTGCCGGCCGGCACGTTGTAGTGCGGGTCCGCGACGAGCGGGACGACGACCGGCTGGTTCCAGTTGCCCGGCGTGAACGTGATCTGCGCGGCGTACTGCGTCATGGTGAGCGTGGCGGTGCCCGATGCGCCCGGTGCGTGACCGAGCAGCGCGGCGAGCGCGCTGGTCAGGGCCGACGGGTCGGTGACCGTGAGCACGTCGACCCGCGACGACGTGGTGCCGGTGAGCGCCTGGATCTTCAGCGCGACTCCGCCGATCTCGAACCACTGCCCCTCGAGGAAGCCGTCGTCCAGCCAGCTGGAGCCATCGAGCCGGGTGAGCGTTCCCGTCGCGGTGTTGTACGACACGGAGCCGTTCGAGTACAGGCCGTGGTGGGCGGTGCCGATCGCGCCGAAGGAGACGCGCCCGCCGAGCACGGCATCCGTCTGGCCGTCGGTCACCAGCGCGATGGTGACGTTCGACGACGGCTTCGTGGTGAGGCGCACGCTGAAGCTCGACCCGGGTCCCGGCGTGGTGCAGGCGGTGTCGGCGCACTTGGTCACGACCATGCCGTCCGGTGCCTGCACGATGGCATCCGCCGTGCTGTCCGCGTAGACCAGCACGTTCCACGGCGTCGAGCTGTTGTCGATGCCGAGGTAGTCGGCGTCGGCGGGAAGGGCGACATTGGTCACGGCGGCTGTGATGTACGCGTTGTGCGGGTCGGCGATGCTGTACCAGGGCGCGGCATCCTCGCGCACGATCACCGGCTTCGACCAGTCGGCCGGGCCGAATGTGATGGTGTAGACGCCGGCGTTGATCCCGTCGGGCTCGTTCACGACGTGGAAGCGCGGGTCGGTGCTCGACAGCCAGATGCGCGGGTCGCCGGCCGCGGTGACCGTGACGGTGACGACGCCGTTCGGCGCGGCGGCGAGGACCACCGAGGAGTACCCGGAGATGCCGGTCGCCGTCTTGCCCGTTGCCGTGGCGTCGTTGGGCGGCGTCACGCTGCCGCCGAGCACGACGTTGCTGGCGTTGCGGTCCGGAATGGCGAACACGACGGACGTCGCGCTACCGGTGGCGGCGAGCGAAAGCGTCGCCGAGGTGCCGTCGGCGGAGACCGCGACGATCGTCGCGCCGGTGGGAAGCACGTCGCCCAGGTCGGCCTCGACGACGGTGCGTCCGATGTCGCCCTGGTTGAACCCGGCGCTGGCGGAGGTGAGCGTGGTGGATCCCGCGGTGGTGACCCCGTCGCGGAACTGCACGGAGGATGCCAGTCGGCTCGGCAGCGTGAATCCGATGCCGGTTCCGGCGGCCACGGCGGCCGAGAGGGTGACGCTCGTCGCGCTGTTCACGGCCAGGATCACCGTGTTCGCGGGGATGTTCGCGCCTCCCCCGATCTGTGCGATCGGCTGCCCGACGTCGTCGAGCGTGAAGTGCGCGCCGGCCGAGGTGAACGTCGTGGAGCCGTCTGCGACGCCGTCGGTGAACCGCGGTGTGACGGCGGTGGTCGTGGTGTTGTCGTTGCCGAGGTTCGTCACCAGGATGCCCGGGCTGCCCGCATCGATCTTCGTCACCTCGACGTTGCGCACCGCCGCGTTCGCGTAGAACGGGTCTGCGCTGAGCACGCTCTGGCTCACCTCGTAGGTGCGGATGCCGTCGTTCAGCGCGTCGTTGATGGCGCCGACCCAGACCACCTGAGGCGTCTGCCAGTTGCCGGGGGTGAAGACGAGCACGAGCGAGCGCTGCGGCAGGTCGGTGGCGGTGGCATCCATGATGACGTGCTGGTAGAAGTCGCTGTCCGCCGTCGTCGTGCCGACGTTCGGCACGGTGCCGAGCGGCGCCGTCGCCAGCAGGATCGAGTCACCCTGCGGGTTGCGCTCGCGGTTCAGCCGGATGTCGGGCTCGGCTGTGATCGCGACATACACGGTCGAGGTCGGCGCCTGCGCGAGGCGCACCGTGTACGAGTCGATCGTGCCGATCGGCGGTCTCGACGGCGCGTTGTTCTGCGTCTCGTTGACGACCGTGCCGCCGGCGTGCTGGGTGACGATGACGGCGCCCTGCGATCCCTGTGCGACGCTCACCGAGACCCCGGGTATGACGAGGTCCTGGTACAGCTGGTCGCTCGTGATGACGTCGAGGTTGACGGTGCCGCTCGTGCCGTTGATGTCGCGCGAGTACACGTTGCCGCTCACGTCGCCCGCGACGTTGATCTGGTTGCTGCCGAGCCCGCCGATCACCCGCACCGCGACGCCCGGCGGCGTGGAGAGCACGTCGATCACGTCGTCGCCCTCGAGCGCGTCGACCTCGATCACCTGGATGTTCTTGAACGTGACCGACATGCCGGCACCGAAGATGCCGTGGTCGGTGACGACGATGTGGTCGGCGAACTCCGTGCCCAGGATGATCAGCTTGTTGAAGCCGGTCCCGCCGTCGACGGAGACGGGCGCGTTCATGTTGTATTCGACCTGGTTGTTGCCCGCGCCGGTGCGCACATCCGTCTGCGCCGCAGTGGAGTACCCGTTCGTCGTGATGGGGATCGGGATGCAGGCGGGAGCCTCGATCGTGGTGCAGCCGCCGGGCAGGATGATGTTGCCGCTGGCATCCGTCTGCGCGAGGGCGAAGCCGCGCACGATGAAGAGGTTGTTGCCGCCGTCGCCCTCCAGGTGCAGCACGGCGTGGTTCGAGTACACGGTGAACGTGTTGTTGCCCGTTCCGCCCTGGGCGACCAGCGGCGAGCTCGTGCCGCGCGACAGCCATCCGCGGGTCGTGGCGACCGTGGCGACGTCGAAGACGTTCTCGGATGCCAGGTTGCCGGAGGCGCCGTACGAGGGCTGCGTCGCGGTGCCGGACGGGACAGCGGATGCCGTGCGGCGTTCGCCGTAGAGCTGGCCGATCTGGAACTCGTTGTCGCCGGATCCACCGTCGAGGTAGGTCGGTGCGGCGTTGTCGTCGACGGCGAAGTAGTCGTTGCCGCCGAGGGAGTAGACGTGCAGGCCGCCGTTGATGGCGGAGTCGTAGTTGATGCGCTCGACGCCGAAGATGCCGTTGGTGCCGGTCGTGGTCGTTCCGCCGAGCTGTGCCTGCGTGGCCGCCAGTGTGGAGTGCAGCAGTGCCACGAAGCCGGAGCCTGCTGAGTACGGGTCTGCCGAGACCGGGCTGCTTCCGGTGCCCTGGTACACGCTCGGCGAGGTGGGCCGCGCGGAGGTCTCGCCCGGGATGCCCTGTGGTGTGCCGCGCAGCAGGAAGATGTCGTTGGTCGAGTACTCCTGGCCGGCGTTCGCGCCGCTGGTGGCGATGCCGGTCGAGTCCGGCGTTCCGCCGGTGTAGGTGTCGTACCCGTAGATGTTGAGGGTGTCGGTGCCGTCGTCGGGGGCGTGCGAGCCGAGCACGTTGATCTCGTAGTTGTTCGACGTGAACTGGCTGCCACTGGTGAACACCGAGTAGACGTTGCCGCCGGACTGGCCGTCGAGCGTGAGGGTGTCGGCGAGTGCGACATCCTGCCCGAGCGGCACCATCGACTGCAGTCGGTTGACGATGAAGGTGTCGACGCAGGTGTTCAGGGCCGGTGGGCCGTTGCAGGCAGGGGCGTACACGCCCGCTACCGTCGGGGCGCCGTCGCCGTATGCCCTGGTCTGCCCGACGAGCTGTGTGCGGTCGAAGATGAACGTGTCGGCCTCGCTGCCGCCGAAGACCCTGGTGAGGCTGCCGGCGCCGCCGTTCGAGATCTGCCCTGCGGCCATTCCCTGGCCCGGCTGTCCGCTGCGCAGCACGATGACCGTGCCGTCGCCGAACGTCGGGTCGGGCTGCGTGCTGTCGAGCACGGGCACGTCGCAGACGCCGGATGCCGCACCGTGGCAGTCGCCGTAGACGTCGATGTTGCCGGTCTGGTTCCTCGGGATGTTCGGGTCGGCGCCGCTGTACGGATGCGTGTCGGTGGCGGAGATCGTGGCGATGATCTCGCTCGACGGGTCGGTCACGATGTCGTCGGCCGATCGGAGCACCACGTTGCCGCCGTCGGCCTCGATGAGGCCCTGAGGCACCTGCTGGATGCTGTTCTCCACCACGAGCGTCGAGCCGGAGTGCAGCAGGAGGATGTCGTTGCCCTCGACGCCGGTCTCGGTCGTGGTGAGCCGCACGTTGTTCGGCGCGGCGACGCGGCCCGTGTTCTCGCCGGCGTGCGCCAGGAGCACGTTCATCGGCCCGCTCGTCTCGGTGAGATCGATGCTGCCGTCCGCCTGTGCGGCCACCCAGCAGCTGGCGGTCACCCGGCGGGACTGGTCGTCGATGTTCTGGTAGTTCGCGCCCTGGTAGAGCAGCGTGTAGGTGCTCTGGCATCCGCTGCCCGCTGCCGAGTCGATCTTGAGGTCGTTGCCGCCGAGCGGGTCGCCGATGCTGCCGTACTGGGCGAGCAGGTTGATGGTGTCGCCGATGATGTTCGGTGCGGTGCCGCCGGATCCCAGGTTGTGGCCGTCGGTGATCGAGCCGTGGAAGTTCGTCAGCGAGACGTTGGCGCAGGTGGCCGAGCTCGACCCGTAGCACGTGGTGACCGTGTCGACGTGCAGGTCTCCAGTGGTCTGCGAGACACGGATGACGCCGGGCGCCTGCGCATTCAGCACGCCGAACTGGTCGTACGACGACCGGATCTCGAGGAAGTTCGAGTTCTCGCCGATGGTGCCGTTCTGCGCGGTCAGGGTGATGTTCACGCCGACGACCTCCGCGGTCGGCGTCGGCTGCGTCGGGTGCCCGTTCAGTGGCGGGTTGGGCGACGGCTGCGGCGCGTCGTAGATCG
The DNA here is from genome assembly GCF_051954055.1 of Humibacter sp. NCBI lineage: Bacteria > Bacillati > Actinomycetota > Actinomycetes > Micrococcales > Microbacteriaceae > Humibacter > Humibacter sp. The sequence continues at coordinate 44,206 of NZ_JBQCIE010000035.1, forward strand.
ATCCTGGCGAGGTCAGCGTCACGTCGTCGTCGGTGGAGCGCACGAGCCCGACGCGCAGATCGCCGGTCTGTTCGGTGAGCGTGATGAAGCCGTTGGTGTCCGCATTCACGGTGCCGTACGTGGCGGCGGTGACGCCGGATGCCGGCTGCTGGATCTGCACGAGTCCGATGATGTTGATGCGCGTCGCGCCCTTGTCGTCGTTCGCGGCGAACACGTCGATGAGTCCGTCGGTGCCGTTCGAGCCGGCATCCAGCAGGCTGAAGTCGTACGTGCTGTCGATGGCGTTGCCGCCGGTCGCGAACGCCCCGGGCTCCAGCACCGGGTGTCCGCCCGTGCAGCCGTCCGGGTAGAAGCAGTACGTGCCGTCCGGCTGGTAGAAGGAGACGAACGTGCCCGAGATGTTGTTCGGGTTCGTCGCGTTCACGGTGATGCCGGGCACCGCGCCCGTCGAGGTCTGGTACTGGGTGGCCTGCAGCCGCACGTAGATGTCGGTGCCCGCGACAAGGTGGTCGATCGGGATGACGTACGCCGGCGTGTTCGTGTTGGCGATCGCCGGGTCGCGGAGCAGGGTCTGCAGGTCGAGGTACTGGCTCGTGCCGGAGCCGGCGGTGAGATCCTCGTCGTGCCCGGCCCATTGCACGAGGTCGATGTTGAGGTACGTGCCGGATGCCCCGATCGAGGTTCCCGCGTTCAAGTGAAGGATGTTCGTGCGCACGAGGTCGGTGTGCGTTCCGTCGCTCGCCAGAGCGCCGCGTGCCGACGACGACGAGATCGAGCCGGTGCTGGAGATGTCGGTCTCGCCGATCGGGTTCAGGATCGAGCCGTAGATCAGCAGGTCGGGCGCCGCCGGGCCGTCGTTCGTGATGGTCACCAGCGTCGGGTCCACGTGCCGCACGATCGCGAACAACGGATGCGTGTTCCCACCGGGCGCGTTCAGCGTCACGGTCGGCGATCCGGTGTTGAGCACGTTGATGTCGTCGATCACGAGCTGCAGCGCCGAGTGGTTCAGGATCGTCACCGACTGCCAGTTGTCGCGGTAGAAGAACGTGCCCCAGTAGTGGCTGCTCGGGCTCGGGCCGCCGGCAGCACTGGACTGGATGAGTCCGTTCGTCGAGCTCATCAGCACGTTGCCGGTGTCGTGGTCGATCAAGTCGTCGACCACGATCGGGCCGCCGCTGACATCCGTTCCCGGCGCGGGGTTGTGGATGCCGTCGACCGTGATGTTCACCGCGTGCAGCACCGTGCCGTCCGGAGCGATGACCAGGTACGGACTCGGGCCCTCGTAGATGACGACGTCGGCGTTCCAGTCCACCTGTCTCGGCTGGCTCGTATGGTCGACGGCGTCTCCGGCGTTCGTCTCGGCCTGCACATACAGCGCGATGTCCGGCAACTGGTTGTTGCTGTTGTCCACCGGGTGGGCGAGGTGCCACACCGACGGGTCGGCCGGGTCGAGGCTCGGATCGTTGGTGTTCTGCCCGTTCACGATGCGGGTGCCGGCCGTGACGGTGACTCCCGCGTGGGCGGCCGCCGTCTCGGAGAAGTCGAAGTTGTTGCTGCCGTTGTTGTGCGACGGTCCCAGGCACCAGCACTCTGCGTCGTCGTCCTGCGACCTGGTGTTGCCAGCGTGCAGTGCGCGTACGTCGACGCCGCTCGTGCCGATCACCCAGCTCGGCTCGGCGGGCGAGCCGTCGAGCAGGGCGGTGTCGTAGCTCGTCAGATGCGAGTCGGCCTCCGCGGTGGCGAATCCGGCGAACGCGATGAAGATCGACCTGGAGTGGCTGGTGAGGTTGGACTTGGTGGTCGTGGCGAGCACGTTCACGGTGGACCCCGTGACGTGCGCGCCGGCCCCGATCACGGATGCCGTCTTGTCGGTCAGGTTGATCTCCGCGCTGGAGACAGAGCCGCCCGCGAGTCCGCCGCTCTCGGTGTCGCCGTCGGCGTTGGCCTGCAGCGTGCTGGTGGAGGCGACGCGCACCATGCCGCCGGCCGTGATCGTGACGCCGGAGGCATCCACCTGGATCGCCGAGGAGGTGCCGGTGATGCCGTTCGGTCCGGTGCCCACGTATGCAGACGTGGTGTTCGTGCCGTTCACGCTGCTCGACACCCCTGCGCCGGAGATGATGCCGCCCGAGCCGTTGCTCGTCGAGGCGCCCGAGTTCGTCTTCGTGGTCGCCGTGATGCCCACGTTGCCGCCCGCCTGGATGAGAGTGGCCGCCACCGTGGCGAGCACCGTCGGGTTGACCGTGGTCGTGGCCGACTGCGACGTGAACGATCCGAGACCGCCGCCTCCGCCGTGCGCCGAAGCGACGGTGATGCCGTCTCCTGGAGGAGGCGACGACGCGCGCAGGCCGGATCCGTCTGCTGCGTGCAGGTACTGCGCTCCGGTCATCGGGCCGGTGAGCCGAAGGTAGAGCTCCTGAGCGCCGGAGCCCGCGGTGAGCGGGATGCCCGCCAGGAACAGCGTCTGCGTGCCCTGCACATACGCGGTGCTGAGCGTGGTGCCGACGAGGCTGATGTGCCCTGGGTCGACCCGCGAGACGGTGTACGTGTCGCCGTCGGTCAGTCCGATGCCGGCGGGTGCGATCTGCTGAACTGCGGTCGACTCGGGTGGAGCGCTGAGCGGGATCGCGTTGATGGCGATGTGGGTGCTGCCGTTGACGCAGCTGTTGTCGGCGGCCCAGCCGACGGCCTCGCAGTACGAGTTCGCGAGCTGGATGGTGTACGGGCTCGAGGGGTTGTAGATGACGTAGTAGACGTGGCCGGGTTGCAGCTGGGGAATGCGCTGGGAGCCGTCGCTGATGTTGTAGACGACCTTCTGTCCGCTCCGCAGATCGTGCGCGGTGATCGTCGCGGGCTGTCCCGGCTGGGTGAACGTCGTTGTGGCGAGGTAGATGTTGTTCGCGCCTGAGTTGTCGCCGGTGACGTGACCGCTGCCGTCGACCGAGACATCCACGGTGTGGTTGCAGTAGGAGCACGCCGGGTCGCTGCTGCTCGTCGCCGGACGTCCCGCGCCGTACGTGAAGTCGTACGACGTCGCCGACCGGTAGGTCACCTGGTCGCCATCGTTGAAGGTGGTGTTGGCGATGGTGTTGCCGGTGACCGCGCCGGTGGTGAATGTGAACGCCTGCGAGGTCGCCGCGGCGTACGTCGTGTAGAGCTCGATCGTGTACTGGTCGATGACGCGCACATAGAGCAGGGTGCCGTCGGCGATGCCGGAGCTGATCGACGAGCCGTTGTAGCGGTAGATCACGGCGTCGCCGGTCTGCAGGTGGTGCGGCGCGCTGAAGCGCAGCATGGAGCGGGCGGCGTCCGTGCCGGACGGCGGCGGCGTGAGGCTGAAGGCGTCGATGGATGCCGAGGTCCAGCTCACCCCGAACCGCAGGTGGTCGGGGTCGGGGTCGCCGGAGCCGAGCCCGGTGGGATCGAGCGTCGGCACGATCACCGAGTAGACCTGGCCGCTGCGCAAGCCGCCGATCGCGGTGTTGCCGCCTGCGTCGTACTCCACCTGCTCGCCGGTGACCAGCCCGTGCTGCGGGAACAGCACCGAGTCGTCGGGAGCGGAGCCGCCGTCGGCGTTCAGCGCCTGGATCTGGTCGGTGAGAACCGCGCCCTGCGGGTCGGAGAGCGACTCGGCGTCGATGATCACGGTGCCGCCCACCTTGATCGTCGTGCCGGTGTCGACGGTCGCCTTCACGGTCGGCGTCGAGGACGCCGAGGCGCTCGGCAGGCCGACGTTCGCGATGCCGCCGCCGACCACCTTCGCCGTGCCGACCGCTTCGGCCCGGTGCGAGATGGCGGTGAGGGTCAGCCCGTTCGCCGACGACGTGTCGAGCACGACGGCCACGTTCTTGCCGATGGCCGCGGTCACCGTCGGGTGCGCCTCGGCCGTGCCGACGGCGCCGCCGATGGCGGCCACGAGCGCGCCGGCGATGGTCGATGCGGCGCCCGCGGTGACGGCCGCGTCATCGGCGGTGACGCTGAGCGATGCCGGCCGTGCCGACGTGGTGCCGATGACCGCTCCGTCGCCGATCTGTGCCGAGACGGTGCCGCCGGCGTTCGCGTCGGCCGACATGCTCGCACCGGCGAGTCCGATGCTGCCGGAGCCGCCCTTCACCGTGGAGAGCACGAGGGCGCCGCGGCCCGAGTGGGCGACGATGGCGGTGCCTGCACTCTGGATGCGCGTGGTGCCGTCGAGCGACACGGCATCCGTTCCGTCGACGAGGCCGTTCGCGGCGGCGTCCGAGGCGCCCGCGATGAGTCCGACGGCCACGACGAACAGGTTGGAGTTGACGGTGTGTTGCGCATCGACGGTGACGGCGAGCGATGCCGCCTGGGTGAGGGTGCCGCCGAAGGAGGCGGAGCTGCCCGAGTGGTCGTCGGCGTTCGAGGAGACGAATCCGAACGCCGCGCCGAACGACGCCGAGACGCTGCCTGTCGTTGCCGTGATCTGGTTGTGCGTGTCCGCCTCGATCGTGACAGCGCCGGGCGTCGCGATGCTCGAGGTGGAGGTCACGGCCGCACCGGTCGTCGCATCGCTCGTGATCGTGGCCTGCGACACGTCGGCGGCGGCCGAGGCGGCTCCGGCGAACGCGAGAACCTGGACCGAGTTGGTCGCCGTGTTGTTGCTCGTCGCCGTGGCCGACAGCGACGCCGCCGACACGTCGTCGCCGACCGAGACGTTCGTGGCACCGGCGACCACAGCGGTCGGCACGCTGACGCCGACGCCGAACAGGCCGCCGATGGTGGCCATAGCGCTCGAGGTGTCTGCGGTGTTGTGCGATGTCGCGGAGAACGTGACACCGCCCGTGCTGGTGATCGAGTGGGTGTTGGCGGCATCCGCCGAAAGCGCCTCGGTCTTGGCGTCGGTGCCGATCTCGACGTAGGTCACGCTGATCGCGATGGCGCCGCCGAATCCGCCGGAGGCGACGTCGAGCTCTGTGTGGGCGTAGTCGGTGCTGTTCGCTGTGACGGCCACGGAGGCGCTGGAGACCACGGTTCCGTCCAGCCGCGCGCGCACTGCCCCGTCGAGATGCCCGACCGCGGCGAAGATCGACGCCCCGCCGAACAGTGCGAGTCCGAGCGACCTGCCGATCGCTACGGCCTCGTTGCGGTCGCCGCCCGACGTCTCGGCGAGGATCTTCAGAGCGCCCGACGTGGTGATCGACGCCGTGGACGTCGCCTGTGCCTGGATGTCCGCCCCCGACGCGACCGTGGCGACCGCTACTCCGACGGTGAGCCCGATCGTGCCGGAGATGTTGAGCACGTCGACCTCGGCATCCGCCTTCTTCACGCCCGCGGCGTGCACGGTGACGGCCGTCGACCCGGCGATGGTGCCGCTCAGCGTCGCCGTCGTGTGGCCGCTCACGATGGCGATCGGGATCATCGCGGCGATGGCTGCGGCTCCGATGACGGCACCGGGAGTGAACGCAGAGGCGACATCCGACGCCGTCGACTCGACGTCGACCGTGGTGGTGGACACGTTGCCGCCGAGTTCCGCCTCGGTGTTGCGGCCCTGCGTGGCCACCACGAGCGTGAACCCGACCGAGATGCCGCCACCGACGGCGATGTTGACCGCGACCGGTGCCAGCGGTCCGCGTGAGCCGGTCGCCTTGACCGTGACGCCGCCCGAGCCGATGGTGCCGCTGTCGTGCGCGAAGGATGCCGCGCGTGTCGTCCCGGTGTAGCTCACGACCGCGACGATGCCGCTCAGCGCAAGGCCGACGCCGGCGACGACGCCCACCGAGAGGATGCTCGTGGTCACCTGGTCGGTGGCCTCGACGTCGATGCCGCCGACCGGTCCCGTCGGTCCGACGGTCACATCACCGATCAGCGCCTGCGTGTCGCCGCTCAGCTGGATGATCGAGACGGCGGCGCCGGCACCGGCGGCGGCGATCGTGATGCCGATCGCGTATGCCGCGAGCGTGCGGTCGGCGTTCGCCGTGACCTGCAGCAGCGTTCCGGCCATCGGCACGGAAGCGCCGTCGTCGATGTGCGCCTTCTGCGAGCTCGAGTCGTTCAGCACGACCACCTGGGCGCCGACCGCGATGCCGCCCGCGGCACCCGCCACGCCGATGTCGGTGACGTTCTCGTCGTACTCCGTGTTCACGCCGACCGTTCCGGCGGCGCTGACCGATGCCCCGCCGTACACGCCGGCGTCGACGACGTCGCCGATGGTGAACACCGTGATGCCCGCTCCGAACGCGCCCGCGCCGCCGGCTGCAGCACCGGCCAGTGCGAACACGTCGAGGTGCTCCGTCGCCTGCACCTTCACGTCGCCGGCGAGCGAGTGGACCGAGCCGCAGACGGCGGATGCCGTGCCCTCCGGAGCGTGGGACGGGTCGCACTGTACGACGGTGCCGGCCGGTGCGCTGAACTCGTTCTGCGTGGGCGTCGTGCCGGAGTAAGAGCCGTTCAGCGTGTTCTGGCCGGTGGTGCCTGCGGATCCGACCTGCAGCTGGTAGTTGTCGTCGCTGATCACCCAGTCGGTGGTGTCGGTGCCTGGAGTGGTCCCGGCCGACGAGGTGAAGGCATCCTGCGCCTGGTAGTAGTGGCCGTTGTAGCTGACCAGGTCGCCCGCGTTGTAGGCGTGGGCGGCTGCGTCGTACGGCGTGGCCGGGTTCGGTGCGCCGCCCAGCGCCGACTTCCACCCGCCGCTGCCGCCGGATGCCGCGGTGTCGGCCTGCGCCTTGGAGTCGGCTCCGTTGCCCTGGGTCGAGTCCTGCGGTGCATCCTGCTTCCAGTGCGAGGTGTCGCTGAGCGGCGTGCCGACCGGCGGGTTGTCCTTCGCGATGTACTTCGGGCCGTTCACGCCGTCGTGCACGACGTCGCCGCTCTCGTACTGAACACCGGACGCCCACGCGCCCCTGTCCGGTCCGTTGCCGTCGGCCGAATACGTCGCGTTCGGTGCAGTACCGACCGACCACACCGAGACGGCGCCGGCGATGCCGGCGAATCCGACGCCGATGCTCACGGCGTACGTCTGCACGTGCTTGATCGACAGCGCGTTCACCCGCACCGTGCCGTTCGCCCAGACATCCGTGTTCGAGGCGAGCATGCCGAGCACACTGATCTTCGCGACGCCGATGTCGACGCCGCCGGCGGCGCCGACGAAGCCGCCTGCGGCGCCGCCCGCGAACGTGAGCGAGTCGAAGTGGTCGGTGCCCGAGACGTCGACGCCCTGTGCCGCGGAGACGCCGCTGACGATGCCGCCGCCGCCCGTCTTGCGGTTCACGGTGGTGCCCGAGGCGAGGAATGCCTGCGTGTCGACGGTGAAGATGGTGACGCCGACGTTGCCGGTCACGCCGACGAAGCCGCCCCCGACGCCTGCGACCAGCCCGAACAGCGTCTCGTTGGAGTCAGCCTGCACGACGAGACCCGGGACGGTGGCGGTGTCGAACGAGCTCTGCCCGACCGTTCCGCTGTCGGCGCCGGCGATCCCGTTGCCCTGTCCGAGCACGACGACCACGTTGTCCGTGCCGAGGTACGCGAGCGTCTGCTTGGAGACGATGGCCACATCCACTCCGACGCCGACTCCGACGTAGCCGACGGCGAGGGTCGCGGTGATGAGGAGCAGTTTCGTCGACGACGTGGCGACGACGCCGACGCTGCCGTTCGCGCGGAGAGTGGTGCCGGTGCCGGTGAACGCATCCGTGTACTCGTTGACCACCGAGACGCCGACGGTGCCGGCGACCCCGACCGTGCCTCCGCCGACCGCGGCGTTCACCGAGACGACGGCGTCGCTCGCCGTCGCCCGGATCTCCGTGTTCGCGCGCGAGTTGACGACGACGTCGTCGCCGAGCGATGCGTCGTCGTGCAGCTCGACGACGCGAACGGCCGCCGAAGCGCCGACGCCCACCGAGCCGCCGACGGCGAGGGATGCCGCGACGCCGAGGGTGCGGAAGTTGTTCACCGCGGACACCAGCACCGACTGGTTCTGGTCAGCGGCGGGGTCGTTCGTCGCGCACGCAGTGTCGCCGACGGCGCAGTCGATGTGCGTTCCGTTGCCGATGCTCGCGACGGTGTGCACCGTGACGACGGCGACGGTGCCGGCAACGCTCACCGCTGCGGTGCCCGCGCCGCCCGCGGCGACGCCGAGCGTGGAGATCATGTCGCTGTTGGATGCCGCGACCGCGACTCCCTGGAAGCCGGTGCGGGTCGGCGAGGTGACCGTCTGCGGGCCTTCCTCGGACGCGCTGCCGGCAGGGAGCATCCCGGCGGGCACGAAGCTCTGCGAGCGGCCCGATCCGGTGGAGGTGAACGTGATGACCTTCACCAGGGCGGGGTTCAGCGCCTGGACGTCGTCGCCGCCGTAGCTGACGCCTCCGCCGGACTTCGGCGAGGACTGGCAGATGCCGTCGGCGCCTTTGTCGATGCCCATGGCGTCGCAGTACGTCGCTGCGATCTGGAAGTGGTCGGGGCTCGGGTTCACCACGTAATACGTGGCTCCGTCGACGAGGCCGCCGATCGCCGCGCCTCCGCCTGCGCTGTAGACGACCGGGTCGCCGACGTTCGGCGTGCTGGAGGCGGGCCAGTTGTAGGGAAGAACGATGTAGTCGCCCGCGACGTCGTTCGCCGCGGAGAAACGTGGAGAGGTGTCGGATGCGACGCCCGCCTGGTCGGTGGGCACGAAGCGCTGGTTCTCGCCCATGCGCTGGCCCGCGGGAAGCGACAGGTTGCAGACCAGGTTCGGGTCGGCGCAGGTCGGGTTCGACGGGGGGCCGCGCTTCGTGTACAGCCGGATCTCGGTGCTCGACACCGGGATGACGTAGTACGTGCCGCCGTTGGCGAGCCCGACGATGTCGGCACCGCCGCCGTCGTCGTACACCACCTGCTGGCCGAGCGCGAAGCCGTGCGTGTAGCCCAGGTTGATCGTGACGCCGTCGGCCTCGAGTCCCTGGTTCGCCGGCGGGTTCGGCGGCGCGGTCGGCCATCCGCCCTGGTATCCGCGCGGGTCGAACCGGGTGTCGGTGCCCGTGGTCGAGTACGAGCCCGCGTTCACGGTTCCGTTCGTGATGTGGCTGGCCGCGGCGAGTGCGGTGACGGTGGCGTTCGCGCCGATCGTGGCATCCGTGTTCTTCGTGACGACCGGCACGGCGACGCCTGCCCCGACGGCCGCCGTTCCTGCACCGGAGACGTTGCCGGCGAGCACGAGCAGGTTCAGCGCCTCGTCGGCCGAGACGATGACGTTGCCGCCGGCGCGCACGTCGGCCGAGTCGCCGATCGACGCGTCGGTGCGCACGCTGATCACCGGGATCGCCGCGTTCACCGAGACCGCGGCGGTGCCGCCTGCCGAGCCGCCGACGGAGATCGACTTGATGGCCTCGGACGAGATCGACTTCGTGACCACGTCGCCGTTCGCCCGCACGATGGCCGACGAGCCGATGGACGCCGTCGTCGTCTTGTGGATGTCTTCGACGTCGACGCCGATGCCGACGCCGGCCGTGCCGCCCACGGCGAGCGCACCGGCGAGGGCGAGGATGCTGCTGGTGTCCTTGGCCTGCACGACAACGGCCTGCGTTGCCTGCCCTGAGGAGTTCGTGCAGGTCGCACCGCTGCAGTCGATCGTCGCGGAACTGCCGATCGACGCGGTCGTGACGTCGGTGAGCACATCCACGACGACCGAACCTCCGACGCCGGCCGAGTCGCCCCCTGCCCCGGCGATCGCCATGATGAGCAGGTCGACGTTCTGTGTGGCGTTGACGGCGACGCCGTCTGCGGCATCCCCCTCGACGCTCGCTCCGTCGGCGATGGTCGCGGTCACGGTGCCGTTGCGCACAAGCACGGCGACGGATGCCCCGACTCCGGCGCTCGAGGTCGAGATCGCGACGTTGCCGGAGACGATGCTGAGCTTGTCGGCCGTGTCGGACGCCGCCACGGCGACCTTGCCGTCGGCGTGCACCTGGGCGCCGGTGTCGATGGTTGCGGCCACCGCGTGCGTGCCAGGGTTCAGCACGATGATGTCGATGGTGCCCTGCACTGCGACGCCGCTGGTGCTCGCGGATGCCCCGGCCGTCACGTCCGTCATCGCCTCGGTGGCCGTCGCCGAGACGCCGACGTCTCCCCCTGCGTTCACCTTCGCGTCGGAGCCGATGCGTGCGAGCACGTCCTTGGAGACGATGTCGACGATCACCGATCCGCCGGCCGCCGCCGATCCCATGCTGAGCGCCACGGTTCCTGCGACGTTGACGATGGTCGTGTCATCGGTGGCCGCCACTGTGACCGACTGGGTCGAGTCGCCTGTCGTGGTCTGGTTCACCAGTGCCGAGTCGTTGATGTACGCCTCGGTGCCGAACGAGTACACGTCGACCGCGATGGTGATGGCGACGGCGCCGCCACTCTTCGAGGCCGATCCGCCGCCGACGATCGACGACAGTGCCGGGACCGGCGACCCGCCTGATGGATCCTTGTAGTTGTCGATCTGGGAGATGCCGGTGACCGGCACCAGCGGCGCGAACGTGTCGGTGGCGTTCACCGCGATCGCGCCCGACGCCTGCACGGTCGTGGGATGCGCGAGGCTGGAGTCGATGTACGCGCGGGTGATGTCGTGCGTGATGACGTTCACCGCGAACGCACCGCCGACGCCCACACCGCCACCGGAGGCGAGCGCGCCGCCGAGGGCCAGGTTCAGCAGTCGAAGGTCCGTGGTCGCCCCCACCGTCACACCCGCGGTCGAAGTGATGTCGGAGCCTGCGCCGATCGTCGCGTTGGTCTCGAAGTCGAGAACGTGGATGCCGACGGATCCGGCCACCGCGGCATCCGACTTCGCTGCCGCCGCGGCGAGCGCCCAGGCGATCACGTCGTCGTGCTTGCCGGTCGGTGTGATCGCCTGAACCGAGACGCCGGCGCCGGTCACGGTGCTGCCGGTGCCGATGCTCGCCGTGTTGTCCATGGTCTGCACGTCGAGAGCGACGGCCGCCCCGATGCTGGTGTCGTTGTTCAGGTCGACCGCGATGCCGTACGCCTTGGTGGTGGAGCCGTCGACGACGGATGCCTGCACATCCACGCTGCCGGCGCTGGCGTCGACAGTGACCCCGCTTCCGATGTCGGCGGTGGTCGATGCAGACACCCAGTTCACCCCGACCGCGGCGGCGATGCCGGTGCCGCCGCCCTTGGCTCCCGACTTGCCCGAGGAGCTGTTGTTCGCGCTCTGCGTCTCGCCGTTGGAGCTGGGCGTTGTGCCCGTTCCGGCGCCGCTCGCAGAAGGGGTGCCGGTGATCTGCTGGTTCGTCTTCGCGTCGGCGGTGTTGTCGGACTTCTTGCCCTCGTTCTTGCTGTTGTCCTGGGTGCCCTTCGCGCTCGCCTTGGATGTCGCCGACGTGCTCAGCTCGCTGGTGGCGTGCACCTCGACCGACGCGCCGGTCAGCGACGTGGCGAGCTCGGACGTGTTCGCCCAGTCGAGCACGACGTTGATGGTGACGACGGCACCGATCGCGACGTCACCGCTGGCCGCGTCGCCGTCGCCGGCCGCCTCGAACTCCGAGGTGTGCTCGGCGTCGATCTTCACCGCACCGCTCGCCGTGAGCGTGGATGCCCCGGTGCCGAGCCGCGCGATCACGTGGTCGTGGTTCGAGATGGTGAGCGCTACGGCAGGCGTGATCGCCGGGTCGTTGCTGCCCGACTCGGTGCCCGCCTCGGTCTCGGTCTCGACCTGCCGGAAGCCGGTGGCGTCGATCGTGACGTTCGCGACGGGAGTGTTCGCGCCGCCGGTGATGGTGGCGCCGTCCTGCACCTCGGAGCGCACCTGGTTGTGCACGGCGTCGAACATGAAGTTCATCGCGACGGCTGCGCCGACGCCGACGGCATCCCCTACCTCGGCCTTCGAGGTCGCCTTCGAGACGTCGCGTTCGTTGCTGAGGCTCTTCAGCGTGAGGTCGCCGCCGGTCAGTGTCACGTTCGCGCCGGTCTCCACGAGCGCTGCCGTGTCGTTCTGCACGATGTTCAGCGACACGGCGCCGGCGATGCCGACCGACGACGGGTCGCCCGAGACGCCCGCCACTCCCTGGGCGGTGACCTCGTGCTCGTCGAGACGGAAGATCTCGTCCGTGGTGCCGGTCTCCGGCAGCGCGATGCCGTGCGGGATGCTGCCGCTCACCGCGTTCCAGACGTGGCCACTCGAGGAGAACTTGTAGAGCCCGGCGGCGTGGCCGAAGTCGTCCGCGGTGGTGAGCTCGAAGTAGTCCTTGTCCTTCGGGCCGCCCGACGGGAGCGCAGCGCCGGAGTCGGAGGTGCGGAACACCCAGTTCGTTCCGTCGTACTGGTAGAGGCTGCCGTACGGATGCCCGTCCTTGACCTTGTCGAGCACGTACCAGTCGTTCGTGCTGGGCGACGTCGGGAAGTCGGTGCCCTCCGGCGGTGTCGTCGCCGTCGGGTTCTGCGCGTCCCAGCTGCCGGACCCGTTGTACTTGTACACACCCTTCTTGTGGCCGCTCGAGTCGTCCTGCGTGAGCACGAAGTACTGGCCCGCGTACGGTCCTGGCAGGTCCTTGCCGCGGTCGACGACATCCCAGCCGGTGCCGTTCCAGTGGCGTAGCACCGCGTGGTTGTCGGGATCGGCGATGTCCGTCATGCCCGCCTCGACGTCGAGGCCGGAGGCGACGACGGTGGATGCGCCGACCGTCGCGTGGTTGGTGATGCTCACCGAGTTCACCCCGACGCCGATGCCGGCGCCGATGCTCGCCTTCGCGGTGCTGTCGCCCTTGCCGTTCGCCGACGCCGTGGTGTTCGCCGTGCTGCCCACGGTGACGGTTCCGGTGTCCGAGGTGATCGTGAGGGAGTCGTCGATCCACGCCTGGTTCACGGTGGTGACGATGTTGATCGCGAGTGCCGCCGCCACCGAGAGCGATGCAGAGCCGGTCTTCGACTGTCCGTCCGCCGTGCCGTCCTTCGGCGTGCTCGTCTTGCCGGAGTCCTTGCCGCCGTCGTTGGCGGCCTGGGTGGTGTTCGCGTTCTTGAGGTTGTCGTCGGCCTTCTTGTTCGAGTCCTCGCCGTCATCCTGAGCACCGTTCGCGGCAGCCTGCGCCTCGGTCGTGGTCTGCGACCAGCCGGTGGCGTTGAAGCCGATGGCGCCCGTCGCGTGCAGGCTGCGCGACGTGTGCGCGTCGACGGTGTGGTTCACGATGGCGAGGGCGAGGGAGATGCCGATGCCGGCGGTGCTTCCGACCCCGGTGTCGCCCTTGGCGGTGGTGGTCACCGACCCGTGCAGCGTCGCGTTCGCGGTGATGGCACCGGTCACCGTGACGAGGGGACCGGCCCCGAAGGCTGCTGTCGACGATTCGTTCGCGATCGATACCGCGACGGAAGGTGTGACGGAGACCTTTCCGCCCTTGCCTCCCGCTTCGGTCTCGTTCGTCAGCGCATCGGCGTTCGACGAGGTGAGCGTGATGGAGTGCGCGCCGGTGACCGGTGGACCGTTCGCCCCGCTGGAGTTCAGGTCGAAGCCGGTGAACACGTCGTTGTTCACGAGGTTGAGTCCCACCGAGGCGCCGATTCCGACGGTTCCGGTGCCCTCCTGGTCCGCGTTCGCCGCGGTCTTGCTGCTTCCGGCGAAGGATGCCGTCATGGCCACGTCGCCGTTGCCGGTGATGAGGAGGCCGCCGCCTCCGCCGAGCGCGGCGTGCACCTGAGCGGTCGTGCTCGCGTTCACGAGGTTCATGGCGAACGAGCCGGCGAGCCCGAGGGTTCCGCTGGAACCGGATGCGCCGGAGGTCGCCTCCGCGTCGACCGTGTCCGTGCCGTCCGGAACGGTGTTCATCAGCGCCGACAGCACCGCCTGCGCTGCGGTGACGAGGCTACCCGCGCCGATCGAGGCGTCGTTCGTGATGTTCACCAGGTTGATGGCGACGGCCGCACCGATGGTGAGCGAGGAGCCCGTCGACGCCTTTCCGCTGGCCACCGACTTCGCGTGCGTGGTGTTCGTCGTGGCGAGGGTGACCGTGCCGGTCGACGTGACGTCGCTCCCGCCGGTGATGCGCGCGGTGCTCGAGGAGTCGATGAGGTTGAACGCGATGGCCGCGGCGACGGTGATCTTGCTGCCGCCGTTGTCGCCGGTCGAGGCGGACGGGGTCGTCGTCCTGCTGTGGGTGCCGCCGTTGGTCGTCGAGGCGCCGTCTGCGAAGGATGCCTGCTTGTCACCCTTGTCGTTGACGCTGGTCGAGTCGCCGCTCGGGTCGCTGGCGGACTTCTCGCCCTTCGCTCCCGCCGCGCTCGCCGTCGCCTCGGTGTCGCTGTCGCTCGATCCGTTCGCGTGGAATCCGACATCGCCGCCCGCGGACACCGTGCGTGCCGTCGACGAGTCGGCGTTGTGCTGGGCGAGGGTCATGGCGAACGAGGCGCCGATGGAGAGGTTGCCGCCCTTGGTCGCGCCGGTCGCGATCGTCTTCGCCTTCGCGGTCTGGGTGGCCGTTGCGCCCAGAGCTCCGCTGGTCGTGAGCGGTGCCCCGTCGGCGAGTCCGGCCGATGTGCTGACGTTGTCGACGCTCAGTGCCACGACGGCGGTCAGCACCAGACTGCTGCCGCCCGCGGCACCGCCGGTCGCCTCGGTGTCGCTGTCGCTCGCGCCGTTCGCGCTCAGGGTGAGCGCGTGCACGCCGGAGAGGTCGGCACCGCTGGTCACGCCGGCGTTCGTCGTGTCGTTCACGATGTCGATCGCGACGGATGCGCCGACGCCGACCGAGTTGCCGCTGCCGTCCTGCTTCGAGGTGGCCGACGCGCGGTCCTGCACGTTGGAGCCGCCGGTGAGCGCGAGGTCCGCGTTCACGGTCGGGGTGCCGTGTATCTCGGCGAGCGTCTTCAGCACCACGATGTTCGCGGCGATGGAGCCGGCGACGCTGACCGAGTCTCCCCCGCTGCCTGCTGCACCCGAGACCGCGGTCGCGCCGTACTGCGACTGTCCGGATGTCGCGGGTGCGACGGCCTCGACGGTCACGGTTCCGGCGTTCAGCGTGGCGTTACCGCCGACGTACGCCTGCGCGTCGAAGTCCGCGACATCGACGGCGATGCCGACTCCGACGCTGCCGTTGGTGCCCGAGCCGTCGGCGTTGCCACCGGAGGCGTTCGCCGCGTCGATGTTGACGGCTCCTGCGTGGACACGCTGCGTACCCCCCACAGTCGACACGGTGACCGCGCCGGATGCCGGCTGGATGTACGCGTGCGTGCCGCCGGTGAGCACCACGACGGCGAGCGCTGCCGCGAGTCCCTGGCTGCCGTCGGCCGTCTTCGAGTTGCCGTTCGCCCGGTCAGGTGCGTTCGCGTCCTCGCCGTTCGCGGAGGCTCCTGCCTTGCTCGTGTTCGCGGTGGATGCCGCGCCCGCGTCGCTGTCCGCGGTGACCGCGAGATCCTTCGCCGTGGTGGCGGTCGTCGACGCCGAGTCGATGTAGGAGTCCGTCGCCTGGTGCACGTAGATCACCGCGATGCCCGCGCCGTTCTTCGCCTGGCTGGCATCCGCCGTCGCCGCGACCGCGACGTGGTTGACCGCGGCGAGGGCGACATCGCCGGTCGCGCCGAGGCTCGCGGTGTCGGTGAGCGCCGTCGTCGCCGTGCTGAACACCGTGACCGTGGCGAGGGCGGCATCGACCTGTGCCTTGCCGTCGGCGCCGCTGCCGCTCTGGTCCTTCGAGCTGTCGGAGCCGGGGCTCGCGGTGCCGTGCACGTCCGAGGTCGCGGTGAACGTCATCCCGCCGCCCACAATGCGTGCCGCGCCGCCGATCGTCACGACGGCGGAGTTGTCGAACACCAGATTGTCTGTGTACTTCTCGTTCGCCGTGAAGGTCGGCACGGTGGCGGACGCGGAGAGCGCAACGGCCCCGGTCGTGGTGATCGAGCCGCCGGTGATGGTCACCGTTGCGTGGTCGTGAACGAGGATGCCGTAGAACGAGTCCGGCGTGACGTTCGAGGTCGCGGATGCGTTCAGGCTCGCGGCGTTCACCGTGGCGTTCGTGAACGTGATGCCGGTGTCGGCGCAGTGCGTGGCGAGCGTGCCGTTCGCCAGGCATCCGACCACGTTGGAAACGCCGCCGGTGACCGTCTGCGATGCGGTCAGCGACACCGCCCCTGCGGTGAGGTTCAACGCGTTGTCGAGTGCGATCTTGCGGAACTGCACGTTCAGCGCCGCCGACTGCAGGTCGACGGTGCCGGCGATGTCGAGCGAGTCGTTCCCGGTGCCCGTGATCGTCAGCGACGAGCTCGGGATCGCGAAGTCCGTCTGCTCCATGTTCTGGCAGCTCATGCGCAGGTAGCCGGCGGTCGGCGAGTCGGAGAGCGTGCATGTGTCGTCGTTCGTGCCGAACTGGAACGAGGCATCCGCCGTGGTTCCGGAGTTCGTCATCGGTGCGATGTTCGAGTACACGACGGTCGTGCGGTCGAGGATCATCGTGCCGGAGTGCTTGTCGACCGGAAGCGAGCGCATGCCCGAGGTGGAGCCGGCGAAATTCAGCGTGTTGTAGCCGGCGCCGCCGTTGAAGTTCACGGTGACGGCCGGATCGGACGAGCCACGGTCGACGACGAGCGTGTCATCGTGGCCGCCGACGACGTCGATCTCGGTGATCGCGTTCAGCGTGGTCGATTGTGTGCCTGCGTCCGTGGTGAACGTCACCGTGCCGTCGGCGTGGAATGCGAGCGTGCCGGTCCCGGTCGCCAGCTGAACGACCCAGGCGCTCGGAGCTGCAGGAGCGGATGCCTGCATGGACTCGGTGGAGACGCTCGGTGCGGCCGGCGGCGTGGAGGGCGCGGTCGTCGCGCCGCTGGAGGTCGAATCCGCCGAGGGGGCCGGCGGGGTCGAGGGCGAAGTGGATGAGGCCTGGCCGCCGGATGTTTCCGTCGAGGACGTGTCGGTCGACGGCGCGGATGCGGCGGGCGACGGCGCGGTGGACGGCGATGCCGTCGCGGGCGCCGGGGCCGGAGCGGGAGCAGGCGCCGGGGCGGGCGCAGGTGCCGGAGCGGGCGCAGGCGCAGGTGCCGGAGCCGGAGCCGGAGCCGGCGCCGGAATGAGGCTTCCGTCGACGCCGTAGCTCTCGCCCGCCGCGAGCGTCGGCGTCATCACGGTGCCTGGTGTGTGCGAGAGTCCCAGCACGTGGCCGAGCTCGTGACGCACGACGGTGATGAGGCTCATGTGCGCGGCGGGGTCCGCCGGGAAGCTGACATCCCATCCCCAACCGGATGCCGTCGCGTCGATCACGACGGACCCCGAGTTCTCGCTGCCCAGCCATCCGCCTCCGAGGGTTCCGATGCTCGCGCTGAACCCGGAGAAGTCCGCGTGCGGGTCCACCGAGCTCCACTCGGATTCCGCCTGCGCTACAGCGCTGTCGAGCTGGCCCTGCGTGAGCGCCGTCGTGACCGGCGTCGTCGGTTGGGACGCCGCCATCAGGGGTTCCGGCGTACCGGAGCTACCGGTGTTCGAGCCCGTGTCGCTTGAGCCGGTCGTCCCCGTCGGGCCGGTGGAGCCCGTCGAACCGGTCGAACCGGTGGAACCAGTGGAACCGGTGGAACCAGTCGAGCCGGTAGAACCCGTCGAGCCGGTAGAACCCGTCGACCCCGTGGAACCCGTCGAACCGGTAGAACCCGTCGAACCGGTAGAACCCGTCGACCCGGTAGAATCCGTCGACCCGGTGGAACCTGTCGATCCTGTAGAACCCGTTCCCCCGGTACCCGTCGTTGACGAGGTCCCCGACGTGCATGTCACCGAGTTCCCGTCCGCCGAGCGCACGCAGTTCATCTGCGAACTCGTCGTCGGTGTCGGCTGCTGCGTGGTCGTCTGGGGCGTCGCGGGAGCCGATGGTGACGCCGGCGCGACCACGATCGTCGCTGCCGTCTGAGTCGGTGCCTGAGCCGCGGTAGCCACGTTCTGCGCCGCCTGCGCCTGGGCCTGGGCGACCGCCGCATCGTAGGCGGCCTTTGCGGCGTTGTACGCCTGCAGCGCGGCACTGTATGCGGCGTACTTCTGGTCGAATTCCTGCGCGTTGTAGCTGTAGTGCAGGTTGTCGATGAGGGGCGTCGTCGAAGCCGGAGTCGACGCGGCGAGCGTGGTCACCTGGGACGACTGGTCCGCGATGGCCGGTGAGCCGGTCGACAACGACAGCGTGACGACGGTCACGACGGCGGCGAGAACGGCGACCGCCTCGTGCAACCACGCACGGGCGGGACCGACGCGCGTCAGGCGATCGACGCTCGCGTCACCACTCTGGCTCTCACGCACCGAACCCCCGGCAAAAATACGGGCGGCCCGGGCCCTGATCCGCGCATCACCCGAGAAGGAGGCTTACGCCCGTCCAGCGACGGCGTCAACAGTGCGGGAAGCACTTGGGTGCGAACCTCCCTCCAACTGGGGGCATCGCAGTGCTTGCCTCACCCGCGAGTGTCCCCCGAACAGGCGATGTTGCCAGCCGGCATTGATAGCCTTCGTGCGCCCCCGACTGGAGTTCCCATGAGCACGTCCATGCCCTCGCGTCGCACCCCGTTCCGCCGCCCCACGAAAGACGACGGGCCCCGCGCCACCTTCGGGCAGTTGCTGCCCTACATCTTCGAGCACAAGGCATCCATGACGGTCGTCGTCGTGCTCAGCGTGCTCGGTGCAGCAGCCAGCCTCGCCCAGCCGCTGCTGGTCAGCCAGGTGATCGGCATCGTGCAGGGCGGCAAGGCGCTCGGCGGCCTGGTCTGGGCGCTCGTGGCGCTGGTCGTGATCTCCGGTCTGATCTCGGGTTATCAGCACTATCTGCTGCAGCGCACCGGCGAGAGCGTCGTGCTCTCCTCGCGCAAACGCCTCGTCGCTCGCATGCTCAACCTGCCGATCAGCGAGTTCGACGCGCGACGCACCGGCGACCTCGTCTCCCGGGTCGGCAGCGACACGACGCTGCTGCGCGCCGTGCTGACGCAGGGGCTCGTCGAGGCGATCGGCGGCACGCTCACGTTCATCGGCGCGCTGATCGCGATGCTCGTCATCGATCCCGTGCTGCTCGGGCTCACGGTGCTCGTGATCGCGGTCTCGATCGCCGTGGTGGTGCTGCTCTCCGGCCGCATCCGCATCGCCAGCCGCAAGGCGCAGGAGCGGGTCGGCGACCTGGCGGCGTCCGTCGAGCGGGCCATCAGCTCGGTGCGCACCATCCGTGCTGCAGGCGCTACCGAGCGCGAGATCCAAGGTGTCGAAGAGGATGCCGCAGGCGCGTACCGCATGGGCGTGAAGGTCGCGAAGATCTCCGCACTGGTCGTTCCGGTGGCCGGCATCGCGATGCAGGTGTCGTTCCTCGTGGTCCTCGGCGTCGGCGGATACCGCGTCGCCAGCGGCGCCATCACCGTGGCGAACCTCGTGGCGTTCATCCTGTTCCTGTTCATGATGATCCTGCCGCTCGGGCAGGCGTTCGGCGCGTTCACGTCGGTGAACTCGGCGCTCGGCGCGCTGGGACGCATCCAGGAGATCGTCGACCTGCCGAGCGAGGACGCGAACGATCTGCCGGTCGACCAGCGTGCCGTGATGGTGGGTCCGGCGAACGCCGCCGTGAATCCGGATGCCCCTGCCATTGCGTTCGACGACGTGCGGTTCGCGTACCCCGACGCGGTCGTCGCCGCGCGGGCATCCCGGGACGAGGAAGACGCGGACACGATCGACGACTCCGCGGCGGGAGCGGCGGTGGAGGCGTTCGAGGGCAAGGACGTCGTCGCGGAGGCCGAAGCCGTTGCGGGCGGCGTCTCGGTGACCGGGCTGACGGCATCCGATTCCAGCGTGGTCGAGGAAGGCGTGCTGCACGGTGTGAGCTTCGCGGCTCCGCGCGGCAAGCGCACCGCGCTCGTCGGCCCCTCAGGGGCGGGAAAGAGCACGATCCTGGCGCTGATCGAGCGGTTCTACGACCCGACGAGCGGCGTGATCTCGATGGGCGGCCTGGATGTGCGCACCGTCGACCGCGCAGAGCTGCGCGCGCAGATCGGCTACGTGGAGCAGGACGCCCCGGTGCTGGCCGGTTCGATCCGCGACAACCTCACGCTCGCCACGCCGAACGCGACGGACGCCCAGTGCGTCGACGTGCTGCACGCCGTGAACCTCACGGAGGTGCTGGAGCGCAGCCCGCTCGGCCTCGACGCACCGGTCGGCGAGGACGGCGTGATGCTCTCCGGTGGTGAGCGCCAGCGACTCGCGATCGGGCGCGTGCTGTTGGCCGCGCCGCCCATCCTGCTGCTCGACGAGTCCACCTCGAGCCTCGACGGGCGCAACGAACAGCTCATGCGCGAGGCGATCGACGCCGTGGCCGAGAATCGCACGCTGATCGTGATCGCGCACCGGCTCTCGACCGTGGTCGACTCCGATCAGATCGTAGTGCTCGAGAAGGGCCGCGTCGTGGGCGTCGGCACCCACTCGGAGCTGGTGGAGACGACGCCGCTCTACCGGGAGCTCGCGAAGCACCAGCTGCTGGTGTGAGCGGTCGGCGCCGCGGCGGCCAGCGCCAGTCGTGGTCGGCCGAGAAGCGGTGCTCACGCGACGACCATGCGGGAGCGGTGGGACTCGCTGCTGCCCGAGGGCACGGTCAAGCCGGGCACGATGACGTCGTTCGACCATTATGCGCTGGGCGCGGTCTCGGACCGGACATACCGCGTGGTTGGCGGGCTCGCCCGCGCCGATCATGGTCGCTCCACGGGACCGCCGAACGGTGGCGATCCGGTCCGAGCACTAGCAGAATGCTGGTACGTGCGCGCCAGGCTGGCGCAGGGCCGAGGGGTTGAATATCCTTTCGTAAGCGAATGTGCATCCAGCAGACATTCGCCGATCCGAACGGGAGCCCTCGTGTCAGTGCCTCACTACGGTCGAGCCGCCGACGGGCAGGTCAGACTCATGACCAAGGTAGCCCGCATGTATCACGAGCGCGGCATTCGGCAGGCGGACATCGCCACCTCGCTCAACATCTCGCAGGCGAAGGTTTCACGGCTGCTTAAGCGCGCCGAGACCGTCGGAATCATCCGCACGACCGTGACGGTGGCGCCCGGCGTGCACGCCGAGCTGGAGGAACGGCTGGAGCAGCGATTCGGCATCGCCGAGGCGGTCGTCGTCGACGTGGATCCCGACGCGGACGAGCACGAGACGATCGGCGCACTGGGCGCCGGCGCCGCCGCCTACCTGGAGGCCACGCTGAGCGGGAACGACCGCATCGGCGTCTCCTCGTGGAGCCAGACGCTGCTCGCGATGACCGAGCACATGCGCCCGTTCACCACGGGTGGGGCGACAGAGGTCGTCCAGCTGCTCGGCGGCGTCGGGTCGCCCGAGGTGCAGAGCCACTCGCACCGGCTGCTCGGCGACCTCGCACGCATCCTCGGCGCCGACCCGGTGTACGTGCAGGCTCCGGGTGTTGTCGCCAGCTCCGCGATCCGCGACAGCCTCCTCGGCGACCCCTCGATGCAGGAGGTCGCCCGCCACTGGCGCGACCTGACGATGGCGGTGATGGGCATCGGCAGCATCGAGCCATCGGACATCCTCGCCGTGAGCGGCAACGCTTTCGCCACCTCCGACCGCGAGCGGCTCATCGCCGACGGGGCCGTCGGCGACATCTGTCACCGCATCTTCCGGGCCGACGGCACCGCGATCACAGGCGCTGTTGACGACCGCATCATCGCGATCCCGGTCGAGGATCTTCGCCGCATCCCGCGACGCATCGGCATCGCGGGCGGAAAGCGCAAGCGGGAGGCGATCCGCGGGGCGGTCTCCGGCGGCTGGGTCAACGCATTGGTCACCGACCTGCAAACGGCGGAGGAACTGGCGGGACCGGCCGAGGCGAACTGAACCGCAGCCGCCACGACGCGGGTTCGAGCGGGACGCGGTACTGCTCGGGCAACGCAGGCCCGCACGACGCCGATCCCAGCCCCTGTTGCGCGTGGTCGAGGTTCAGCCAGACACATCCAGAATCGACGAGGTCGGCAGGATGCTCCGCCTCGGCGAGCGCCAGGCTCGACCATCGACGTGCCGTGAACGCGAACGCAGGGTCGCCCGTGACACGAAGGGGCGCGCATCCGTCGCCGGTGAGTTCCAGCACGCGGGTGTCCAGATGGTTGCCGTTCTCCTGCGGGTACGGATAGGGCGTCTGCAGCTCGTCGATCTCGGCCACGTAGCGTCCGACCGCCGCAGAGGCGCAAGAGTCGACATACGATTCGTTCGGTCCTCGACCGAACCAGGCCGCCGATCGGTACTCCCCCGGCAGCCGGAACAGCAGACCAAGCCGCGGGGGAACGACCTCGTGATGCCCATACGGAGTGTCCGACCACGGCCCGTCGAACGCGACGTCGACGACTAGCTCGACGGCGTCGTCCTCCACCAGCCAGGCGAACCGGTACCGCAGTCCGAACGGTTGCGACGCAGGCGCGACGCGCCCCGTGACGGTAAGCCCGTTGCCCTCGCGCGTCACGGACTGGGTGGTGGCGATGAGGTCGTCGAGTCCGGTTCGGTGCCAGACGGTCGCCAGGTCGTTCCGGCCGCCCTGCCCGCGATCGTTCTCGGTCGGCGCCCGCCGAAGATCGAGGTCCGGTCCGTCGAGCTCGATCGAACCGAAGCGCAGCATCCGGCCGCTCGCGGCGTCGAACAGCGCGTCACCGACGCGAAGAGGTTCGCCCGGTAGCGGCGCCGCTCGCTCGCGCTCGTTCACGGTCCAGGCGTTCACCGGAGGGGCCTCGCGCACAGCAGGGCGAGCATCCAGTCGTCCCTGGCCCCAGGCGACAATGTGTCCGGCAGGTGCCCACAAGGCGTCGTGCGCGAGTCGTGCTTCGACGGTCAGCCACCACTCTCCGGCGTCGATTCCTGGCCGGCAGGGCAGCTGGGCGGTGAGCGACTCGCCGGGCCGCAGAGGCGGCACGGCCAGGGCGCCGGAGCCCGAGGGCTCGCCGTCCCGTTCGAGCCGCCAGACGAACTCGAGCTGATCGGTGCGCACCGCGTCGAACCCGTTGCGGATCCGGACGACGTCGCTCACCGAGATGGTGATCGGCTCGTACGCCTTCTTGACCTCCGCCAGCGCCGGCGAGGGCGTTCGGTCGGCGAACAGCAGACCGTCGAGGCAGTATCTCCCGCCGTTCGGCGTCGCCGCGACGTCGCCGCCGTGCATGACGAACTCCCGGCCATGCTCGTCGAGCGCGCGGAAGCCGTGATCGATCCACTCCCAGATGAAGCCGCCGCAGAACCGATCGGACGACGAGAGGATGCCAGCGTAGTCGACGAGCGAGCCGGGCCCGTTGCCCATGGCGTGCGCGTATTCGCAGAGCAGGAACGGGAGCCCGCGACGTCTGCGGTCGTCGTCGTCCGCGACTCCTTCGAACGGCTCCTCCTCGCGCCGGCCGATCGCCTCGAGGTCGTCGAGAGACGGATACATCACGGAGTGGAAGTCCGAGTTGTGGTAGGTGCGGTCCCGCTCGTAGTGAATCGGACGAGACGGATCGCGATCGCGGATCCACCCCTCGACGGCATCGAAGTTCTCTCCGCCCTCGCTCTCGTTGCCGAGCGACCAGATCACGACGCTCGGCCGATTCTTGTCGCGTTCGACCATGCGTCGGGTGCGGTCGAGGAAGACATCCTTCCACCGCTCGTCCGCCGGCGGATTCCCCTCCCACTCGGTGTAGATGAAGCCGTGCGTCTCGATGTCGCATTCCTCGACGACCCAGAGCCCGTACTCGTCGCACAGCCTGAGGAACTCGGGATGCGGCGGGTAGTGCGACGTGCGCACCGCGTTGATGTTGTGCCGCTTCATCAGCTGGATGTCGCGCACCATCGTGGCTGTGTCGAGCGTGCGACCCGTCTCCCAGTCGTGCTCGTGCCGGTTGACGCCGCGGAAGAACACACGGTGCCCGTTGACGGTGAGCACGCCGTCGACGATCGCGACGGTGCGGAACCCGATGGCCAGCTCGACCGTCTCGGTGGGAGACCGCAGGGTGCCTCGATAGAGACGAGGATGCTCGGCACTCCACGGCTCGGCGGCCACTGTCGCCGACTCACCCGCCGGCATCCGGATGCCCAGCTCCGGCACCTCGACGATCGCCTCGGTCGTGGCGTCGACCCGCAGCGTGCCCATGCCGGTCTCGTGGTCGAAGCCGGCGTGCACTGTGTGGTCGTCGATCGAGGCGACGGTCCGCTCGATGAGTTCGACGTCGCGGAAGATGCCCGGCAGCCACCACATGTCCTGGTCTTCCAGATAGCTTCCCGCCGACCACCTGTGCACCCGCACCGCGAGCACGTTCTTCCCTGGCCTCACCGGCGCGTCGAACTCGAACGGGAGGCGGCTGCCTGTCGACCAGCCCAGCTCCTCGCCGTTCAGCCACACCTTGGCGCACGAGTCCACGCCCTGGAATCGGAGCACCGCGTTCGCCCAGCCATCCGGAACCGTGAAGCAGAGCCGGTAGTCGCCTGTCGGGTTCGCGTCGGGCACGCGCGGAGGGTCGATCGGGATCGGGTAGGCGGTGTTCGTGTAGCGCGGGCCGTCCGCGGTGCCGAGAAGCGAGCGGGGTGACGTCTCGCCGGGTGGAGTGACGCTCTGCAACACCCAGTGCGAGGGAACGGCGACGCGGTCCCACGTCGAGTCGTCGAAGGCGTCGAGCATGAACTCCTCGCCGGTACCGGCGGCGGTCGGCGACAGCCGGAACGCCCAGGTGCCGTTCAGAGACAGCACGCGGGCGTCGGTCACGGCATCCGCACGCGGTTCCCGTCTACCGGCGCCAGGGCGAACGATTCCCAGTAGTGGCTCATCCCTCGGCGGCGAGGCGGTCGCGGAGTCGCTGGATGCCCGGCTCGAGACTCGTCAGCACCGGCACGTCCACCTCGACGGCATCCGCCGCGCTGGCCATCGAGGCCTGCGCGAGCACGACGACGTCCGTGTTCGGGGCGACGCGTTCGATCGCCGCGGCGACGAGCCGGTCGTGCGTGCCCCGGTCACCGCCGGATACCGCCGCGAAGGCGCCGTCGATGACCTCGCTGGTGATGTCGCGTTCGACTCCGGCCAGCGCAGCTCGCTCCTGGAGGAGCGCCACGGTCGGCGCACACGTCGTCGGAAGCGTCGCGAGAACCGCGATCCTCTCCCCCGACTGCACCGCCTGGTCGGCCATCGCCTCGTCGATGCGCAGCACCGGGATGCCGACGCGCTCGGCAGCGGTCGCCGCCAGCCCGGAGATCGACGAGCAGGTGAGCATCACGACGTCGGCTCCGGCACTCTGAGCCGCCTGCACGAGATCGGCCACGCGGTCGGGCACCGAGGCCGCCCGCTCGGCGTCGCCCAGATCGGCAACGATGCGGTCGTCGAGATAGTTGATCGTTGTGGCGTCGGGAAGCAGCTTGCCCGCAAGCTCCATCACGGGCGGAATGACGACCGCGCCGGTGTGCAGGAAGGCGACTCTCGTCACTGTGCTCATCCCTTCAGTGAGCCGGCGGCGAGGCCGGCCATGATCTTCTTGTTGAGGAAGACGAAGACGACCATCATCACGATGATGTTGATGCTGACCGCCGCGAACAGCGGCCCGTACTGCGTCGATCCGTACTGGTCGTTCAAGCTGAGCAGACCCACCTGAATCGTCGCAAGAGAGGGATCGGTGGTGAACGTCAGCGCAATGAGAAGGTCGTTCCAGACGCTGAAGAACTCCACCAGCGCCACGGTCAGGATCGCGTTGCGCATGAGCGGGAAGCCGATCAGGAAGAACGACTTGAGCGGCCCGCAGCCGTCGACTGTCGCGGCCTCGAACATCTCGCGCGGCACCGATCGGAAGTATGCCGCCATCAGGAAGGTGGTCAGCGGGAGCCCCATCACCGTGTAGGTGATGATCATCGGCAGGAGAGTGCCGGTGATCCCGATCTTGAAGTAGATGACGAACAGCGGCACGAGGATCATCTGCCCGGGAACCATGATGCCGCCGAGGATCAGCAGCAGGGTGGACTTCTGCCCGCGCCAGATCATCACCTCAAGCGCGTACCCCGCGGCCACGCCGAGCGCGATCATGAGCGCCACCGACGGGATCGTCACCAGGATGCTGTTGCGGTAGTTGACCGCGACGTTCCCTCTGGTGAACGCCTCGACATAGTTGCTGAGGTCCCAGTGCTGCGGAAGGCTCCAGGTCGAGTTGGAGAGGAACTCCGTCTGTGACTTGAACGAGCCCATCAAGACCCAGAACTGCGGGTATAGCACGACGATGAGGAGGACCGTGACCACGATCCACACCGGGATGCGGCGCAGGATGCGCCTGACCCGTCGCGAGGCGGAGCTTCGTACGACGCGGGAATCGGTCATGCTCGAGGCGACGAGCTGCTGTGTGGATGTCATCTCAGCTGTCCGCCTTCCTGCTGGAGGAACGGAAGATGGCGAGGGTGAACACCAGGCAGAGCAGGGTGAGCACCAGCGCGATCGTGCTCCCGTATCCGTAGTCGGAGTAGTCGAAGGCCGTGCGATACATGTACAGGGTGAGCGGTGACGTCGAGGTGCCGGGACCGCCGTTGTTCAGCGCGAGCAGGCTGTCGAACACCTTGAGCGTCGAGTTCAGGCTGAAGATCACCGACGACAACAGGATCGGCATCGAGAGCGGGAGCACGATGTGCCGAACCAGCCGCGCGCCGCTCGCCCCGTCGAGGCGCGCGGATTCGATGATCTCGTCGGGGATGTCGAGCAAGCCGGTGTACAGGAGCACGGCGTAGAAGCCCATCGAGCTCCACAGCGTCATCGCGAGCGCGACGCCCATCGTTCCGATCGTCGACGCGAGGAACTCGACGCTCCTGCCGCCGAAGAAGTTGATGATGTCATTGACGGGGCCTTGGTTGTTGCCGACCGACACGAAGTTGCGGAAGAGCAGGGCGACAGCCACGGTCGGCAGCACCATCGGGAAGAACACCGCGGTGCGGATGAATGCCGATCCCTTGCGGAGCACGAAGACGTACAGCAGCGCGAGCAGGTAGCCGAGCACGATCTGCCCGACGGTGGCGAGAACGGCGAAGACAATGCTGACGATGAGCGACTGGATCGCGGCCGGATCCCCCACGAACTTCACGAAGTTGGCGAACCCGATGAACGTGAAGCCGCTCAGGGTGTTCCCGGTGAAGAACGAAAGCCCGAGCGACCAGCACACCGGCACGAGCTTGAGGAGAACGTAGACCGCCAGTGTCGGCCCGAGCAGGATGAGGATCGTCTTGCGATCGCCGAACACGCGTTTCATCGATTTCCCTTGATCGCCGCATGCGGCCCGGGCTGTGGGAACGGCCCGGGCCGCGCGCGAAGCGGTCGTATTACTTGTTGGCCTGGATGCTCGCCTGGAGCTGGGACATGTAGGTCTGCGCCGACATCTGGCCGGTGGTCAGCAGCGAGACGTTCGACTGGGCGAGGGCGGTGGACTTGGCATCCATCAGCGCCTCGAACCAGAGCACGGTCTGCTTGATGTCCGCGACCTTCTGCTGAACCATCTTGGTCGACGCGTCGATGTTCTTCACCGGCGTGTTGATCTTGAAGCCCGAGACGACCCCGGAGTCGGCCAGCGCCTGCGATCCGTAGTTCTGTGCAATGCACTTGAGCCACGCGCCGACCTTGGGTCCGTACGACTTCGGCGACATGGCCATCGCGGCGCCCGCGTTCGCCGGCCACTGATCGATGCTTCCGCTGCCGCCCGAGACGGCCGGGAACGACATCAGGCCGATGTGTTCTGCACCGATCACGTCTTGCGACTTGTCGTTGATGTTGCTCAGCACCCACGAGCCGTCATACATCATGGCGGCCTTGCCGGTCAGGAAGTTGTTCGTCGCTTGAGCCGCGTTCGTGGAGATGAAGCCGGTGCCGAAGTAGCCCTCTTTCGCCATGTCCTGGATCGCCTGGGCTGCCTTCACGTACTTCGCGTCCGTGAGCTTGGCCTTGCCGCTCTGGATGTCCTTCATCGCGTCGGGACCCAGGCTGCGGAAGATGTACATGCCGATGAGCCGAGTGATCGGCCAGGCGTCGGCGCCGTCCGTCGCGAACGGGGTGTAGCCGGCGTCCTTGATCTTCGCCGCGTCGGACATGAGCCGGTCGAACGTCGTCGGCTCCGAGATGCCGAGCTTGTCGAAGATCTGCTTGTTGTACCAGATGCCCTCGATGTTGTACTGGTACGGCAGCGAGACCATCTGTCCGTAGACGGACTTCACGGTGGATGCCGCGGCTGGCAGCACGTCGTCCCAGACGCCGAGCTTCTTCAGCGCGGTCTCGTAGTTCAGGACGAGGCCGTTCTTGCCGAGGTCGCCGTCCGGTCGCACCATCGCCGTTCCGGCGATGAAGTGCGCAGGCAGAGCGTTCTGGCTGGCGAGCAGCGTCACCTTCTGCACGACATCGGCCTGCGCAACGGTCTGGTCGGAGAGCGGCAACGCCTTGTTCTCGGCCTGACACTTGCCCGACGCGAGGTTCTGCAGCTCCTTGGACAATGTCGGGTTCTCGTTCGCCGTCAGCACCGTGAACTTGGCCGGGTCCTTGCCCGTGGCACCCCCGCCGGAGGTCGAACCGGCGCTCGGGCCGCCGCCCGAGCAAGCGGCGAGTGAGACCACCACGGCGAGGGCGATACCGGCCGCCACGGCGGTGCGGCGGTGTCGTCGATTGATCATGACGTCCTCCTTGACGAGGTGAATCGGGCATGCGGGTCTGATGAGAGCGAGATTAGGCATCGCCAGGCGTTCGTGTCAATACTCAGGCTTGAAATTCTATTCACTTCACAGCGAAATCGCGCTACGATGCACATCCATGCAGCCTCGTGAGCTTCTTCCCGTGGCTCGATTCGACCAGCGCTGATGCACGGGAGACCTCCATGCCGACCAGTACCCTCAGCAAGCCGCCTCTGCGGCCCCTGCACGCCCACGATGCGAGTTGGACCACCGGGTTCTGGCACGACGTTCAGCGGCGAACGTTCGACACGAGCATCCCCGCCATGTGGCGCTCGCTCAGCGACCCGGCGGTGAGCCCCGGGGTGCAGAACTTCCGTATCGCCGCCGGCGAGATCGAGGGCGAGCACCAGGGCCCGCCGTTCATGGACGGCGATTTCTACAAGTGGCTCGAGGCGGCGATCACCCAACTCGAGGTGGAGGACGATCCCGAGCTCGCGCAGCTCGTCGACGACGTCGCGCGACTCATCGCATCCGTGCAACGCGAAGACGGATACCTGCATACACCGACGCTCATCGCCGCCCTGAATCGTGAGGAGTCCCTCGAGCTCGCCGACCGCTTCCAGTTCGAGACCTACAACCTCGGCCACCTCATCACCGCCGGCGTGCGGCACCACCGTGCCACCGGATCCGCAACTCTCCTCACCGTCGCGCGCAGGGCGGCAGCGTTCCTCGAGCACCTGGCGACGGACAAGCCGCTCGAGCTCGCCCGCAGCGCGATCTGTCCCTCCCACTACATGGCCGTGATCGACCTGTATCGCGAGACGGGCGACGAACGATACCTTCGCCTGGCGGAGGCGTTCGTGCGCGTGCGCGACGACTTCGACGAAGGCGGCGACGACAACCAGGACCGCCTGCCGGTGCGCGAGCAGCGCACGGTCGCCGGGCACGCCGTTCGCGCCAACTACCTGTATGCCGGTGTCGCCGATCTCGCCATCGAGACGGGCGACGACGAGCTCGTCGGGGTGCTTCAGACGCTCTGGAACGACGTCGTCGACTCGAAGCTGTACGTGACGGGCGGCTGCGGCGCCCTGTACGACGGCGCGTCACCGGATGCCTCACCCTGGCAATCCGAGATCAGCCGAGTGCACCAGGCGTACGGCCGTGCCTATCAGTTGCCCAACACGACGGCGCACAACGAGTCGTGCGCCAACATCGGCATGATCCTATGGAGCGAGCGGATGCTGTCGATCACCGGCGACGCGCGCTACGCCGACGTGATCGAGCTGGTCGCGTACAACAGCCTGCTCGCCGGCGTCGGGCTCTCGGGAACCGACTACTTCTACACGAACCCGCTCCGACAGGTTCGAGACCTGCCGTATCCTCTGCGCCGCCCCGGCGACACCGCGCTGCACCCGACACCGGCCCCGCCGCCCTCCGACGCGCGACTTCGACAGGAGTACCTCAGCTGCTTCTGCTGCCCGCCCAATACGGCCAGAACACTGGCACGGCTGCACGAACTGGCCGGGTCCGTGTCGGAGAGTGGCGCGTACGTGCACCTGTACGGCGGCGCCGAGCTGCGCTTCGCTCACGGCTCTCGAGTGCTCGCCGTCACCGAGACGAGCGACTATCCGTGGGACGAAGGAGTGACCTTCACCGTCACCGAGGTCGCTGACGGCGGCATGCCCTTCCACGTGCGCATTCCGGGCTGGGCCCGCTCCGCCCGGGTCAGTGTCAACGGGGAGGCCATCTCCGACCCGGCTCCTGGGCAATATGCCGTCATCGACCGGGAATGGCAGGTGGGCGACACGATCGAGGTGCTCCTGCCGATGCCCGTGCGCATCCTGCGGGCCAACCGGCTCGCCGAAGAGATCACGAACCAGGTGGCCGTGCAGCGCGGTCCCGTCGTGTACTGCCTGGAGAGCAGCGACGTCGATGCGGGCATCCCGCTGGAGCGGCTCGCGCTGCGTCGCCATGCCCGACTCGAAGCCATCGATGGCGAGGTCCAAGGGCATCGACTGCGCGTCATACCCCTCGAACTCGAAGTGCTGCCGGAGGGCGGCGACGACCTGTACGAAGACATCAGCGAGGCAGAGCTGGCCAGGACGAGGTCTCGGTTGATCCCGTACTTCGCCTGGGGCAATCGTGGCCCCTCGGAGATGTCGGTGTGGCTTCCGGTGGTGTGGTGAGATGACGAAC
The DNA here is from genome assembly GCF_051954055.1 of Humibacter sp. Classification (NCBI taxonomy): domain Bacteria; kingdom Bacillati; phylum Actinomycetota; class Actinomycetes; order Micrococcales; family Microbacteriaceae; genus Humibacter; species Humibacter sp. Next base: position 74,939 of record NZ_JBQCIE010000035.1, read on the forward strand.
GAACGCTTTGTGACGGCGACGTACATCGTCGAGACCTGCCTTCCTCTGCAGCGCGCGGTGGATGTCCTGGCCGGCGAACAGTCGACCGGCACCTTCGTGCGCGTCGGCCGGGAAACGGCAGAGCTGCGAGCCGAATTCGCCGCAACGGCCGTCGAGGTCACCGAGTTGCCGCTCACCGGATCCTCTGCGTTGCCCGGCACGGTCGGCGACCCGGCCCATCGCCGAAGGGCTCGTGTCGTCGTGCGTTTTCCGCTCGACAACTTCGGCCCGTCCATCCCGAACCTGCTCGCCGCCGTGGCCGGGAACCTCTTCGAGATCAAGGAACTCGCGGCGATCAAGCTGATCGACCTCGACCTGCCCCAGGAATTCGCCGAGCGATACCGGGGGCCGCAGTTCGGCGTCGAGGGAACAAGACGCCTGGTCAGCAGACCCCGCGGCGCGATGCTCGGCACGATCATCAAGCCGAGCATCGGGCTCTCCCCCGAGGAACTCGCTGAGGTGGTCGGCGAGCTGGCCGGCGCCGGCATCGACTTCATCAAAGACGACGAGCTGCAGGGCAACGGACGGAAGGCGCCGCTGGCGGAACGGGTCAAGGCCGTGATGCCCGTGCTCGAACGGCACGCCGATCGCACGGGCGTGAAGCCGATGTACGCCTTCAACATCACCGACGACATCGATCGGCTTGAGGCGAACCATGATCTCGTGGTCGCCGCGGGCGGCACCTGCGTGATGGCGTGCGTCAACATGATCGGGCTCGCGGGGCTCGAGCACCTGCGGCGTCGATCGCAGGTGCCGATCCACGGGCATCGGGCCATGTTCGGCGCCTTCTCGCGCTCCGATCAGCTTGGGATAGGGTTTCGGGCGTGGCAGAAGCTGGTGCGGCTGTGCGGAGCAGACCACCTGCACACCAACGGCATCAGCAACAAGTTCTACGAGACGGATGACCAGGTGCTCGACTCGATCGCGGCGGTGCGGGCTCCATTGCTCGGGCTCAGATCGATGGTCCCCGTTCTCTCGTCGGGACAGTGGGGCGGCCTCGCGCACGCCACGTTCCGGGAGGTGGGCACCACCGACCTGCTCGTGCTCGCCGGTGGGGGCATCCACGGGCACCCGGACGGGGTCGCGGCGGGCGTCGCCAGCATGCGGGACGCCTGGGAGTCGGCTGCTCGTGGAGACGACGTGACGAGCGCACTCGAGCGGTCGACACCGCTGCGGCGGGCGACGGAGACGTTCGGGCCGGTGCGTGTCTGACGATCTGATCGCGTTCTACGGCGACGACTTCACCGGAAGCGTCGACGCGCTGCTCCAGTTCTCCCGTCGCGGGTTGAGCGGACGGCTCTTCGTTGGCCTGCCCTCTGCCGACGCGCTGGCGGAAGCCGCTGCCGGCTGCGATGTGATGGGTGTCGCCGGCATCGCACGATCGCTGCCGACCGAGCTGCTGGCGGACGAGCTCACCGCCGTCTTCGAGGCGTTCGTCGCGGTCGGTGCACGCGTCATCCAGTACAAGGCGTGCTCGACCGCGGACTCGTCGCCGACGATCGGGAGCCTCGGCCGGGTGATCGAGCTGGGCAGGATGCTCGTGGCATCGCGAGCGGTTCCCGTGCTTCTCGCGCAACCCGACTTCGGCCGGTACACGGTGTTCGGGCACCACTTCGCCGCAGAGAGCGGAACGGTCTACCGCCTGGACCGGCAGCCGACGATGTCGAGGCATCCGTCGACTCCGATGCACGAGTCGGATCTGGCGCTGCACCTTTCGGCGCAGACCACGCTGCCGATCGACCATATTCCGTTCACGGAGTACGGCGCCGGACCGGCACTGGGCGACCGCTTGGCCGCTTCCGATGCCGGCGCGGTGGTGCTCGATGCGTTCAGCGATGACCAGCTGCGGCCGATCGGCGAGACGATACTGGCGCTGCCCCGGCCGGTCTTCGCCGTAGGGTCAGGCGGCCTCAGCCGCGCACTGGCCGAAGCTCTCGTTCCCGTTCGCGACGCCGGTGACGCACCGGCGACCGAACCGCTCTCCCGCCCGGGTCCCACGCTCGCGGTCTCCGGAAGCAGATCGGCCCAGACGGCACGTCAGCTCCAGGCCGCGCGGGATGCCGGCTGGCAGGTCATCGCCCTCCCGCTCGGCCACGCCGACGCGATCGCGCGAACCGCTGAGCGGGCCGTTGCCGCGCTGAACGCGGGAGACAGCCTCGCGATCACGTCGCACGACAGCGAAGCACCCACCGAGGATGCTCTCGGCTCGATCGCGGAGAGCGCCGCCACGATCGTCGCCGCGGCCACCTCCGCCGGGGCGACGCGTCGCGTGATCGTCTGCGGTGGCGACACGTCGAGCCGGGTGACGCGACTGCTCGGCATCCAATCGCTGTCGATCGCAGCGAACCCGTGGGGGAACGTCATGCTCCTGCGCGGTCACGCTCCTGGCTCGGCGATCGACGGAGTGGAGCTGCTGCTCAAGGGCGGCCAGGTAGGCACCGACGACCTGTTCGAACGGGTGCGGCGACTCGGCGGCGCCACCGCACCGGCCATCGAGTAGACGGCATCGGGTAGACGATGGATTCGGCAATGCACGACACGAGCGTGGAGGTTCACGTGCCGCTCACCGGCGAACTGCAGGATGCGACCGAGGCCAGCGGACTGCTGACGAGCCTTCGGGCGGTCTCCGCGCACGTCGGCGCGACGGTCACCGATCGACTCACCGCCGCACACGATGCGTCCCACTACCGGCTCGTGCCGCAGGCCGTTGCTCTCGCGGGCGATGCGATTCAGGTGGCGGGCATCCTGGCGGCCTGCAGCGCGCGCGAGGTTCCCGTGACCTTCCGCTCGGGCGGCACCAGTCTGTCGGGACAGGCCGGCGGCGAGGGTGTCGTCATCGACACCCGGCAGCGATTCCGCAGCATCGAGGTGCTCGACGGCGGGGAGCGGGTGCGCACACAGCCCGGCGCGACCGTGCGCGCCGTCAATACCCGGCTCGCTCGGCATGGCCGCCGGCTGGGCCCTGACCCGGCGAGCGAGATCGCGTGCACGATCGGCGGCGTCGTCGCGAACAACTCCAGCGGGATGTCATGCGGCATCCACGCGAACACGTACCGCACGCTGCAGAGCGCCGTGCTCGTGCTGCCCAGCGGCACCATCATCGACACGTCGTCACCGGACGCAGCCGAGCTGCTGCATACGAAGGAGCCCGGCATCGAGCAGGGGCTGCTCGCGCTGCGCGAGCGGGTGCGCGGCAATCCGGAGTCCGTGGCGACGCTGCGCAGGCTGCACTCCATCAAGAACACGATGGGCTACGGGCTCAACTCGTTCCTGGATCACGACGAGCCGGTGCGCATCCTCGAGCACCTCGTCGTCGGCTCCGAGGGCACGCTCGCGTTCGTCGCCGAGGCGACGTTCCGCACGCTCCCGGTGCTGCCGCACGCCGCGACCGGGCTGCTCGTGTTCCCCTCGCTCGCCGAGGCGACCGCCTCGCTGCCCGCCCTGGTCGACGCTGGGTTCGCGACGATTGAGCTGCTCGACGCGGCCTCGCTCCGCGTCGCGCAGCAGGATCCGGAGGCACCCGACGACCTGCGCGACCTCGCTGTCGCGGAACACGCCGCGCTGCTCGTCGAATTCCAGGAGCAGACGGCGGATGAGTTGGATGCCCGCATCGCGCAGTCACGCGACCTGCTGGCCGGTCTGCCCCTGGACCGACCGGGCGAGCTCACGACGGATGCCCGTGCGCGCGCCGACCTGTGGCACATCCGCAAGGGCCTCTACACCGCTGTCGCGGGAGCCCGCCCGTCAGGCACCACCGCGCTGCTCGAGGACATCGCCGTGCCCGTCGACCGCCTGAACGAGACCTGCACGCGCCTCATCGCGCTGTTCGACGAGCACGGCTACGAGGGATCCGTCATCTTCGGGCACGCGAAGGACGGCAACATCCACTTCCTCGTCAACGAGCGCTTCGACGGGCCTGCCGCCATCGAGCGCTACCGTGCGTTCACCGAGCAGATGGTCGATCTGGTGCTCTCTGAGGGCGGAACGCTGAAGGCGGAGCACGGCACCGGGCGCATCATGGCGCCGTTCGTGCGGCGGCAGTACGGCGACGAGTTGTGCGAGGTGATGTGGGAGCTGAAGCGGCTCATCGACCCGGGCATGATGCTCAATCCCGGGGTTCTGCTGACCGACGACGCGGAGGGCTACCTGAAGCATCTGAAGGTCGCACCGACCGTGGAGGCAGAGGTCGACCGATGCGTGGAGTGCGGGTACTGCGAACCCGTCTGCCCGAGCAAAGACATCACGCTGACACCCCGCGAACGCATCGTCATGCGCCGTGAGCTGCAGCGCGCACGGGATGCCGGCGACGCCGAGCTCGTCGGCACGATCGAACGCGAGTACCGGTACGAGGGCGTGCAGACTTGCGCGGTCGACGGCATGTGCCACACCGCGTGTCCCGTGCTGATCAACACGGGCGACCTCGTGCGCCACCTGCGCGCCGAGGCGAACGGTCGCGTCGAGCAGGCCATGTGGTCGACCACGGCGAAGCACTGGGGTGCGACATCGCGTGCGGGCGGCGCAGCCCTGTCGGTAGCGAAGGCGATGCCCGCCGGGCTGCCCGAACTGGCGACCCGCGCCGCCCGCGGTGTGCTGGGCACCGACACCGTGCCGCAGTACTCCGCCGAGCTTCCCGGCGGGGGCAGCCAGCGTCGGCCCATTAGCGCTGACCAGCCGGTGGCCGTCTACTTCCCCAGCTGCACGAACACGATGTTCGGGCCGGTCGGCGGCGACGGCGTCTCCGAGTCGTTCCTGCGGCTCTGCGAGCGCGCCGGCGTCCAGGTGGCGACGCCCGAAGGCATCCCATCGCTGTGCTGCGGAACGCCGTGGAAGTCCAAGGGCCTCACCGACGGCTACGCGGCGATGTCGGACCTGGTGGTCGCGGCGTTGCTGAAGGCGACGGATGCCGGCAGGCTACCGGTCGTGTGCGACGCCTCCTCGTGCAGCGAGGGTCTCGACGTCATGCTCTCAGCGGCGGCGGCCACGGGCATCCGGGTGGTGGATGCCGTTGAGTTCGTCGCCGAACACGTGCTGCCGCAGCTACCGGCCGGGCAGAAGATCGACTCCCTCACGCTGCATCCGACGTGCTCGTCCACCCGCATCGGTGCGAACGCGGCGCTCGTGCGCGTCGCCGAGGCGGCCGCGGAGCGGGTGACCGTGCCGGAGGACTGGGGATGCTGCGCCTTCGCCGGCGACCGCGGCATGCTGCATCCCGAGCTCACCGCGAGCGCCACCGCCGCCGAGGCGGCCGAGGTCGCTCGCATCTCCAGCACCGAGCACGCGTCATTGAACCGCACCTGCGAACTGGGGATGACCCGAGCGACGGGCCACGAGTACCGCCACGTGCTGCAGGTGCTCGACGACTCCCTCGCAGGGACCTAGTGCCGTAGGCGGTAGCGCAGCGACTCGAGTTCGGCCGTCATCGCCGGCGGCACGCGTCCGCCGAACCGGGCGAAGAAGTGCTCCGTGAGGTCGCACTCGGCCAGCCAGGCGTCCGGGTCGATCTCGAACAGCCGATCGAGGGCATCCGGTGCCAGGTCCAGTCCGTCCACGTCGAGCGATGCCCGTGCCGGGACGCGTCCCACCGCGGTGTCCACCGCGCCGGCCGTGCCCTCGAGGCGCCCGACGATCCACGCGACAACCCGCATGTTCTCGGCGAATCCCGGCCACAGGAACGACCCGTCCGGCGCCTTGCGGAACCAGTTCACCTGGAACACGGCGGGTGCCGCCGCGTCAAGCTTCTCGCCGATGCTCAGCCAGTGCGCCCAGTGGTCGGCCATGTTGTATCCGCAGAACGGCAGCATCGCGAACGGGTCGCGGCGCAGCTCGCCCACGGTGCCCTCAGCCGCTGCGGTGCGCTCGGAGGCGATCGTCGCCCCGAGGAACACGCCGTGCTTCCAGTCCCGCGCCTGCAGCACGAGCGGAACGTTGGACGCCCGGCGACCGCCGAAGACGATCGCGTCGATCGGTACGCCGTCCGGGTCCTCCCAGTCGTCGGCGATGGTCGGGCACTGCTCGGCGGCGACGCAGAACCGGGAGTTCGGATGCGCCGCAGGACGCCCGGATTCCGGCGTCCAGTCCTCGCCGCGCCAGTCGATGAGGTGCGCCGGCGGCTCGTCGGTCAGGCCCTCCCACCACACGTCGCCGTCGTCGCGCAGCGCGACGTTCGTGAAGATCGTGTTGCCCCACATGGTCTCCACCGCCGACCGGTTGGTGGACTCCCCCGTTCCCGGTGCGACGCCGAAGAAGCCGCGCTCCGGGTTGATCGCACGGAGCCGGCCGTCGGCATCCGGCTTGAGCCAGGCGATGTCGTCGCCGATGGTCTCGACCTTCCAGCCCGGCAGCTGCGACCGAAGCATCGCGAGGTTCGTCTTGCCGCACGCCGACGGGAACGCCGCGGCGATGTGGTGCGTGCGACCGGCGGGCGAGGTCACCTTGATGATGAGCATGTGCTCGGCGAGCCAGCCCTCCTCGCGCGCCAGCTGCGAGGCGATGCGCAGCGCGAAGCACTTCTTGCCGAGCAGAGCGTTGCCGCCGTATCCCGAGCCGTACGACCACACCTCGCGGTCCTGCGGGAAGTGCACGATGTACTTCGTGTCGTCGCACGGCCACGGGACATCCGCACGACGGATGCCCGTGGCATCCACGAGCGGGTATCCCACGCTGTGCACCGTGCGCACCCACGGCTGCCCCGCCTCGATGAGGTCGAGGGCCTTGCGCCCCATGCGGGTCATGATGCCCATCGACACCACGACGTACGGGGAGTCGGTGATCTCGACGCCGAGCTGGGAGATCGAGCCGCCGAGCGGACCCATCGAGAACGGCACGACGTACATCGTGCGGCCGCGCATGCTGCCCTCGAAGACGCCTGCCAGTTCTTCGCGCATCACGGCGGGCTCGCGCCAGTTGTTCGTCGGCCCTGCGTCGTGCTCGTGCTCCGAGCAGATGAAGGTGCGCGCCTCCACCCTCGCCACGTCGCCGGGGTCGGTGCGGGCCAGGTAGCTGCCCGGCCGCCACTCCGGGTTCAGCCTGATGAGCTGGCCGCTCTCCACCTGCAGGCGGAACAGCCGGTCGGCCTCGGCGCGCGATCCGTCGCACCAGACGATCTCGTCGGGCTGCGTCAGCGCCGCGATCTCGGCGACCCACGCGGCGAGCGCGGGGTCGGTCGTTCCGGCGGAGCCGGCAGCCGATGCCCCGGCAGCGGTGCCGACGCCCGTCGAAGGCGAAGCCGGGCGGATGTCGGTGCCCTCGCCATCCGCCCGGCTGGTCTGTGTTGTCTTGGTGAGACTCGGCGCGAAAGCGTACGTGTTCCGCGGTTTCGTCGAGTTCTGCGTCGTCGCGCCTTGCGCCTTCGAGTTCTGCCCCGTCTTCGGCCGCTGGATGATCGTCATGCCCGCTCGTCCTCGTCTCAGCTCATGTCGTCGAAGCACGCTGTCGGCGCGCTGCGTTGCGCTGTGCTCCAGGCCTTGTTCGGCCCTTGTTCTTCACTCTCACGCCACATCGACCGCTCCAGAACCATCTTCGACGCTAAAGAATCGCGATTCTTTTGCTACGGTGAACGAATGGATGCTGACACCGCGGACATCGCCACGATCGGTCACCGAATCCGTCACTTCCGCACCCGGTCCGGCCTCACCCTGGAACGGGTGAGCGACCTCGTCGGGCTGTCGCAGAGTCAGCTGTCGATGATCGAGAACGGCAAGCGGGAACCGAAGCTCACCGTGCTGCAGTCCATCGCGACCGCGATCGGCGTCGACCTCGCCACGCTGCTCGTCGCCGAGCCGCCGGATGAGCGCACCGCCTACGAACTGGAGCTGCGGCGTGCTCAGGAGTCGTCGCTGTACACGGCGCTCGGACTTCCGGCCGTGAAGCCCACGAAGGGCACGCCGACGGAGACCCTTGCCGCACTGGTCGGCCTGCACAGGGAGCTCGCCCGGCAAGCGAGCAAGGCCATCGCGACGCCCGAGGAGGCCAGGCGCGCGAACACCGAGCTGCGGGAGTGGATGCGCGGCCGCGACAACTACCTGCCCGAGATCGAGCGTCTCGCCGAGGAGCAGGTGAAGGCATCCGGCCACGTCTCCGGCGCGCTCACGCACCGCGAGGTGAGTGTGATGGCGAAGCGGCTCGGCTTCCAGCTCGTTTATGTGGACGACCTGCCGAACTCGACGCGTTCCATCACCGACCTGGCGAATGGCCGCATCTACCTGCCGCCTGCATCCATCCCCGGCGGCCACGGCCTGCGCTCCATGGCGCTTCAGGCGCTCGCGCACCGGCTGCTCGGACATGAGCGGCCGGAGAGCTACGCCGAGTTCCTGCGGCAGCGACTGGAGATCAACTACTTCGCGGCGTGCTGCCTGATGCCGCAGAGCGCCGCCGTCGCGTTCCTGCAGGAGGCGAAGAAGGAGCGAGACCTGGCGGTGGAGGACTTCCGCGACGCGTTCGGTGTGACCCACGAGGCGGCATCCCTGCGCCTGACGAACCTCATCACTGTGCACCTGGGGATGCGGATGCACTTCCTGCGGGTCGGCGAGGACGGCGCGCTCTACAAGGGGTACGAGAACGACGGCCTGCCCCTGCCGAAGGACGTCACAGGGGCGATCGAGGGCCAGCTCGTGTGCAAGAAGTGGAGCGCGCGCGACGCGTTCGCGCAGACGAATCGCACCACCGAGTTGTACCAGTACACGGACACGCCCGCCGGCACCTACTGGTGCGCCACCCAGACCGGACGCGGCGACGACGGGAGCTTCACGATCACGGTCGGCGTGCCGTTCGCCGACGCCAAGTGGTTCCGCGGGCGTGAGACGACGCAGCGCGCCGCCTCGACCTGCCCCGACCCCGGCTGCTGCCGGGTTCCGGATGCCTCGCTGGAGTCGTCGTGGGCGGACAACGCGTGGCCGAGCGCCAGGCTGCACGCGCACATCCTGTCGCCCCTGCCGACCGGCGCCTTCCCCGGAGTCGACGACGCAGAGCTGTACGCGTTCCTCGACGCCCACTCGGGCCCTCTCGGGGAGTGAACTCCTCTCGCTGGTTGAGTAGCGCCGCAGGCGCGTATCGAAACCAGAGATACTGATCGCATCAGGTTTCGATACGCCCGCTTCGCGGGCTACTCAACCAGCGGAATAGATCACTTCGGCTGCATGCGGATGGCTCCGTCGAGCCGGATCACCTCGCCGTTCAGCAGGGGGTTCTCCACGATGTGCCGCACCAGGGCCGCGTACTCGGCGGGCGTGCCCATGCGAGACGGATGCGGAATCTGCTCCTCGAGCGAGCGCTGCACGTCTTCGGGCATCCCCGCCATCATCGGCGTCTTCATGATGCCGGGCGCGATCGTCATCACCCGGATGAACTGCTTCGAAAGGTCGCGGGCGATCGGCAGCGTCATGGAGGCGACGCCGCCCTTCGACGCGGAGTACGCCGCCTGGCCGATCTGCCCGTCGTAGGCGGCGACCGACGCGGTGTTCACGATCACGCCGCGCTCGTTCGTGGCCGGCACACCGGGAAGCGACTGCGTGTCCACCGGGTCGTTCTGCGCCATGGCCGCCGCAGCGAGCCTCGTGACGTTGAACGTGCCGATCAGGTTGATGCGGATGGTGCGCTCGAATCCGTCGAGGCCGAGCGGTCCCTCCCGTCCCACCGTGCGGCCCGCAGTGGCGATGCCCGCGCAGTTCACCGTGATGCGCAGCGGCGCGAGCGCCTGCGCCTTCTCGACGGCCGCCTGCACCTGCTCCTGGTCCGTCACATCCGCCGGCGCGAACACGCCGCCGAGCTCGGCCGCGGCCTCCTCGCCGCGCGACGACGGAAGGTCGACGATGACGACCTTGGCGCCCGCTTCGGCGAGCACCTGAGCGGTGCCGTTGCCGAGGCCGGATGCTCCGCCGGTGACGATCGCACTGCATTCCTGAATCCGCATATATCCCTCCGTGTTGTGTTGCCGGTGGCGAGAGTCGCTCGGGTCAGAGCCGTTCGATGATGGTGGCGTTCGCCATTCCGCCTCCCTCGCACATGGTCTGCAGCCCGTAGCGGCCGCCACTGTGCTCGAGCCGGGCGAGCAGGGTGCCGAGCAGTCGCGTACCGGTGGCGCCGAGCGGATGCCCGAGCGCGATCGCCCCGCCGTCGGCGTTCAGCCGGTCGGGATCCGCTTCGAACTCGGCCAACCACGCGAGCGGCACGGGCGCGAACGCCTCGTTCACCTCGTACGCATCGATCTCGTCGAGGTTCAGGCCGGTCTGCTTCAGGATGCGCTCGGTCGCCGGCATCACGCCCGTCAGCATGTAGAGCGGGTCGCTGCCCGTCACCGCGAAGGCGTGGAACCGGGCCCGGGGCGTCAGCCCAAGCTGTTCGGCGCGGCGAGCGCTCATGATGAGCGCCGCGGACGCGCCGTCGGTGAGCGGCGACGAGTTGCCCGGCGTGATCTTCCATTCCACGTCGGGAAAGCGCTCGGCGAGGGCATCCGTGCGGAAGGACGGGTTCAGGCCGGCGAGGCCCTCGACCGTGGTCGCCGGCCGCACCGTCTCGTCGCTGCCGATCGTACGGGTGCCGCCGTCGGCATCCGCCACCTGCACCGGGACGATTTCGCGGTCGAATCGACCGGACTCGGCCGCCTGAGCGGCACGGCGGTGCGAGCGGGAACTGAACTCATCGAGTTCGTCGCGCGTGAAACCGTACTTCTGGGCGATCAGCTCGGCCGAGACGCCCTGCCCGACGAGACCGTCCGGGTACCGCGCCGCGACGCGGTCGCCACGCGGGTCGCGCCGCAGAGTGGAGGTTCCGAGCGGAACCGCGCTCATCGACTCGACGCCGCAGGCGATCACGACATCCTGCACGCCGGCCATGATCGCCTGAGCGGCGAAGTGCGCGGCCTGCTGACTCGATCCGCACTGCCGGTCGATGGTCGTGCCCGGCACGTGCTCGGGGAATCCGGCGGCGAGCACCGCGTTGCGCGCGGTGTTGTACGACTGCTGACCGACCTGACCGACGCATCCGGCGATCACGTCGTCGATCGCGCCAGGGTCGAGGTCGTTGCGACGGACGAGCTCGGCGAGCAGGTCGCCCAGCAGATCCACCGGATGCACGCCGCTCAGCGCACCTCCCGGCTTGCCGCGCCCGCTCGGGGTGCGCACGACATCGACGATGACGGCCTCTTCGACGCTCATCCCTCCAGCCTAGGGTGTGTCTCACAATGCGGGCTGGGCTGCGGTGCGCTCGGCACGGCCGCTCCCTGCGTCCTCGTCGTCGGCGTCACCACCAGTGACGCTCTCCTCCTCGTCCTTGCGATCGACCGCACCGAGCACATCCTCACCCGCCCCCGCATGGTGAGACACACCCCAGGCGGCGGCGAACAGAGAATTGCGGACGCGAGATGCCGTTGTCGCGCGAACTAGCGGCACGAGGCGTCCATTAGTTCACTGCGCGTACCGCCCGCGCAACGGCGTCGACGAGAGCGTCGAGGCCGGCGAGTCGCTGCTCCGCCTCGTGACGGATGTCTCGCGCGAGCCCTGCGAGCCGCGCCGCAGCGGGAGCGTCGACGCCTTCCGACCACGCCTCCACCTGACGCGCGAGCAGGATGTCGTCCCGGTGCTCGCCGAGCACGTCCTGCACCGCCTCCGCCGCTCGGGCGAGAGCGGCGAACTCGTCGGCCGCTTCCGCGCGTGAACGGTGCGGCCCGTTCTCCGGACGCGTCCTGCGCACCCCCTCCACCGCCTCTGCGGCGTAACGCAGGCGCCGCGCGGCCTTCCGCAGGGCGTGAAGCTCGTCGAGATCGCGCCCCTTCGCCCGGTGTGCTGCGGTCGCCACCTTCCCGGCAGCCGTCGTCAGTGCGGGCGCCACGACGTCGAGCGCGCCCCGGCCGGCATCCGGTCCCGGCTCCGGATGCTCCGCGAAGGCGCGGACGAGCCGCACGTCCTCATCCGCACGCGACGAGCCCAGGTATCCGACCACCAGCATCCGGCACTCCTCGGCCCGCCGCTCGGCTTCTGTCACGGGGCCGCCCAGGGCCGAGCGCAGCTCCGGGTCGGGCGACGTCTCCCGCCGTTCACGCAACGCCTCGGCTCGCACCTCCGCGTCGCGGGCTTCCCCGAGCACGCTTCCGAGCGCCTCCAGCGGCGGGCGGAGCGCACGCGCTGCTTCGCTGTCGAACACCGAGCGATACACCGAAAGGATGCTGCGCACGATGCGCACGCGCGTGCGCGCCTGGTGCAGGGCATCCGGAGCGTTCGCGGGTATGCCCGCCGCGTGTTCGCCGAGTTCCTCGACCGCGAGCCGCAGGGCTCCGGCGAGCACGTCCATGCACGTGCTGCCTCCGCCGAGTTCCGAACGACGCCGCTCGAGGTGCGCGCGCAGCACCGGGTCGACGGTCAGGTCGATCGCCCGCTGGTACGCGGCATCCGCCTCGTCCCGTCGACTCGCAGCGGCGAGCAGGTGGGCCCGCGTCGCCCAAGCTGGTTGGAACCGCGCGACGCCAGGGTCGTCGATCGCGTCGAGCTCGACGAGGCCGGGGTCGGGTCCGTCCACCTCGGCGATCGACGCGGCGAGCGCCACCCGGGCGCCCAGGGTGGGCGCGACGGCGACCAGCGCCCGGTGCAGCGTGACGAGGGTGCGGCGGTCGACCCGTCCGGTGCGAGCGCGATCGTCGTGCGCGGACTGGATGGCCGCCTCAAGCTGAAAACGCCCCACCGTTCGCAGCTGCCCCCGGTCGTCGATCACCAGCCGGCTCGCGGTCAGCAGGTGCCGCTCTCCGCGAGCGATGAGCGAGGCATCCCACCGATCGACGTCCTGCTCGTCGATGGGCACGAAGCGCCCACGGTCGTCGAGCCGAGCAGATGCCCGCGCCAGCGACAGGCAGAGCAGCGCCGCGAGACCCAGCACCTCGGGTTCGCGGGGCAGGAGCTGAGCAGCGATCTCGGCGAGGGCGAGAGCCTCGCCGCTGAGCGAATCGCGGAGGACGCCGGGTCCCGAGCCGCTCGCACCCGTGTCGCCTCGCTCGGTGGTGCCGGCCACCAGCGGCCAGTCGATCGCGTACGCACCGTAGATCGCCTCGAGCACGGCCGGCAGCCGCTCGGCGAGGGCGTCGGTATTCGGCTCGGAGAACGGGATGCCCGTCTCCTTGATCCGACGTTTCGCCCGCACCAGCCGTTGGGCCATCGTCGGCGCCGGAACGGCGAACGCGCGTGCGATCCGCTCGGCGTCCAGCCCGAGAACGGTCTGGAGCATGAGCGGCGTTCGGGCCGCCGGATCGATCGCCGGATGCGCACACACGAACAGCAGCGCGAGCCTGCGGTCCGGGATCTCGTCCGGCTCCGGCGTCTCCCGCTCGGGTGCTGCCGGCTCACGCCGCGGCTCGCCGTCATCGCCCACCTCGAGCGACGCGTTCCTGTGCTCCGCCGAGCGGAACCGGTCAAGCATCCTGCGCCTCGCCGTCACGACGAGCCAGCCGGCCGGGTTGTCGGGCACGCCGTCGGCCGGCCACGAACGCAAGGCCCGCTCGAACGCATCCTGCAGACAGTCCTCGGCGAGCGCGATGTCGCGCGTTCCGGCGGCCAGCACCGCGAGCATCCGACCGTACGACTCGTGCACGGCGGCGTCGAGCGCGCGCCGCGCGGATGCCTGCGCTGCCCCGCTCGAACCGCTCGCGGCGCGGCCGTTCGCGGAGTCGGTCAGCCCGGCCACACCCACTGGCCGTCCACGAGCGAGATCGCGGAGGGCCGCACCTCGATCACCCCGTACTGCGCGCCCGGGCACTTCTCCGCCCAGGCCAGTGCGGCATCGAGGTCGGGCACATCGATCACGAAGGTGCCGGCGAGCTTCTCCTTCGTGTCGACGAATGGGCCGTCCTGCACGGTCAGTCCTCCGTTCCGCAGGGTCACCTGCGTGGTGTCGGCCACCGGACGAAGGATCTCGCCGGCCACCAGTACGCCAGCCTTCGCGAGCGCCTTGCCGTACTCGTCGAATGCGACCTTGAACGGCTCCATGTCTTCTTCGGAGATGCCGGCATCCTGGGCTTCCAGGCTGTGCAACAGCAGTGCGTACCGCATTTCGTCATCCTCTCATCGCACCGCCTCGTGCGGTGCTGACGACGTGATGACGGATGACCGGCATCCGGATCGACAGCCGCGACGGGGGGACCGTGCCAGCCACCCCACTGCACCGTGCGCAGTTCAGGACCACTGGGAGTTCGGCCGCGATATGTCGCCGAGCCGCTTCTCCTCCTGAACTGCGCACGAGGTCCGAGTCGCCGCCGCTGGGCGGCGCGCGGGTCACTTCGCGATGCGGGCCCCATCAATTGTTCGACAGGTTGTTCCCGCACTCGTAGAACGCTGTCGTGAGGTTGTCTATCGCGTTCAGCGCCGCGTTGTCGCTTCCGTAGTTCAGCGCGTAGATCGCGAAAGTGAGGTCGGTGCCATCCTTCGCGTGGATGACGCCGGCAAGCGTGCGCGACGTGTTGATCCATCCGGTCTTCGCGTTCACGTGGCCGACGGCGTTGGACGAGAACGAGCCGTCGAACCGGTCGTAACCCGGGCCGAGCGTGCCGGTCTTGCCGGCGATGGGCATCCCGTCGTAGATGTCTCCGAGCGAGCCCTGCCGGTTCAGCACCTTCACCAGGAACTGCGTGAGGTACGACGCCGGAACCTTGTTGTCCGCGCTCAAGCCGGAGCCGTCCGCGAAGTAGAGCCCGTCCTCGGAGATGCCGTACGCCTGCAGCCCCTTGAGCGTGCCCGCGTTGATCGCCGAGAAGCTGTTGCCGGCACCGGTCTTGATGGCGACGAGGCGGGCGAGCTCCTCCATGATCGTGTTGTCGGAATACGTCAGCGCCTGCTCCGCCAGCGCGGACACCGGCTGCGACAGCACCTGGCCCAGCTGCTTGGCGCCCGCAGGAGCAGTGCCCTGGCTGATCGAGACGTTCCCGCCGAGGTCGTCGGCAAGCGCGTTGGCCGCCCGGCCCACAGGGTCGGTGCTCCGCGGCGACTCCACGGCGGTCGGGTCGTTGCGGTCGCCGTCCACCATGAACGACGTCATGTACGGCGTGGAGCCCTCGACGACACGCTCCTCGTGCTCATCCCAGCTGGGCAGCCAGACCGGCCCCGAGTACAGCGACGTGTCGACGACGAGCGAGGTGATCGGTTGACCCGCGTTCGACGGGTCGGATGCCCACGCCTGCTTCACCTGGTTCGCGAGGTCGTCGAGATGGGGTGCGTTCGTGTAGAACGACTGCTCGCCAGTCGGGAGCCGGGTCAGGGTGACGTCGCCGCCACCGATCACGACCACCTGGCCGGGCTGTGATCCCTTCACGACGGTGGTCGGCACGCGGTAGTCCGGACCGAGCACGCTGAACGCGGCGGCGGCCGTGAGCATCTTGAGCACGCTGGCCGTCGGCGCGGGGTTCGATCCGTTGCGGTCGAACAGCACTTCGCCGGTGGATGCGTTCATCACCTGCGCTTCGAGCGTTCCGAATCCACCATCGCCGGCGTACGACGCCACGGAGCAGGTGCGGATCTTGCTCGCCGAAGGCGCCGGGCTCGGGATCGGACGCACGGTCGGCTTGGCGGTCGGCGTCGCGCTGGCCTTGGTCAACGCCATCGCACTGTCCGCTCGCGCTGGGGAGGTGGCAGCGCCGATGCCGAACGAGAGGCCGCTCAGCACGACGACGCCCACGGCGACGGCGGCGATCAACGAGGTGCGCGGGTTGTTGCGGATCCAGGTGAGGATGCCGGCCATGGGGCCGTCTCCGCGTCCCGGTCCGCTCGTGCCTCTACCGCCCGAGCCGGACCCGGACCCGCCAGAACCACGGCCCGAACCTCGACCACCGGAACCGGACCCGCCGGAGCCGCGACAAGAACCTCGGCCGCCGGAACCGGAGCCACCGGAGCCCGAGGTGCCGGCCTCCGAACCACCGGTGGCCTCGTCTCGGCGAATGGAGGCGAACGCGCCGCTTACGGCGCCGAGAACACCGGCGAACCAGCCCTTGTGAGCGGGCCCGTCCGCGGAAGGCTTGAGCGTGCCGTCTGTGTCATCTCGAGAAGCCGACTCAGCGGCGGCGATGTCGCGAGCCCGCAGGGGGAACTGTGCGACGTGCGGCGCCGGCTCCGGCTGAGTGGGTGGTGGGAAGGCGTCGGCAGCCGGCGGCTGGATGATCGGCGCCTGCGGCGCGGGCTGCACGGGCGGCTGCGCGGCAGCCTGCATCGGCGCCTGCGCCGCGGGCTGCTCCGGGAGCGGTGGCTGCGCGGCGGTGGTCTCGACCACAGGATTCTCCTGCGTCGGGTCGCCGAAGAGCGCGCTCAGGCCGAGCGCATCGTAGGCCGATTCGGTGGGATCGCCCGAGCGACGATCACGGCGCGACTGGGGGGACTCGTCGTGCATTCCGCCGAGTGTACCGACGGGTCCTGAGAGAGTTCGGCGCGGGCCACCTCCGCTGAGCGTGCTGCCAGGGGCGCCGGTCACCGCTCCTGCGGGTACACCAGCCCGATCTCGGCGCGAACCGCGTCGAGTGTTCGCATGATCGAGACCGACTCCTGCGGCGACATGACGTCGCTCGCGGTGCGCCCCTCGGCGATCAGTCGCTCGGCCTCGCGCGCCTGGAACTGCTTGCCGGCTCCGGTGATGCGTGTCTTGTACTCCTCGATGACCTCGTTCCCGGCGCCGATCACGCGGAAGTTCGTGGGGGTGTACCAGACGCTGTCGATCTCGATGCGGGCATCCGTTCCCACGATCGATGCGGTGTTCACGCCGCGAAGATCGAGTGCGCAGCGTGTCACGGCGAGCGCGCGGTCGCCGTAGCCGAAGACGGCGTCGGTGGCGGCATCCGCTCCCGTGGCTTCGAATCGAGCGGATGCCTTCACCGTCTCAGGCTCACCGAGCAGCATCGAGGCGAACGAGATCGGATACACGCCGAGGTCGAGGAGGGCTCCGCCTCCCAGCTCCAGCGCGTTGATGCGGTGCAGGGGGTCGCTCGGCAGCAGCTGCATGTGGTCGGCGCTGAATTCGCGCACGTCGCCGAGCGTGCCGTCCGCGAGGATCCGCCGGATGCGCTCGACGTGCGGCAGGAACCGGGTCCACATCGCCTCGAGCACGAACAATCCAAGGTCGGCCGCGAGGTCCACGACCCGCTGAGCCTCGGCCGCGTTGAGCGTGAAGGGCTTCTCCACGAGCACGTGCTTGCCCGCGCGAAGGGCCAGTTCGGCGTTGGCGGCGTGTTCGGGATGCGGCGTGGCGACGTAGACGATGTCGATGTCGTCATCCGCCACCAGCTTCTCGTACGAGCCGTACGAGGTGGGGATCTCGAACTCGTCGGCGAAGGCATCCGCCCGCTCCTGAGTGCGGGAGCCGACCGCCGCGACGTCGTGCTCGTCGTCGAGCAGATCCCTCGTGAACGTGTGGGCGATGCCGCCGGTGCCCAGGATGCCCCATCGGATGTCGCCCATCGCTCCCCCATCGTGCTCGCGCCGATAAGCCACGAAGAGGGCCCCTTCCGGGACCCTCTTCGTGCTGGGAGCCGCCTGTCGGAATCGAACCGACGACCTATTCATTACGAGTGAATCGCTCTACCGACTGAGCTAAGGCGGCGTGTCGCGGCCTCCCGCGCACAGCAGACAAGCCTAGCGGATTCTCTGCGCGCTTCAGACCACCAGGGATGCACCCTATCGCGGCTTGCGCCGCTCAAAGACTCAATCGGGTCGGCCACGCGAGCAGGCTCGCGCGGCTCTCCCCTCAATCGCCTCTAGCGAGTCTCGTCGCTCACCAGCTCGTGCAGCTCGTCGAACGTGTCCATCAGACGGTCGGCCAGGGCGCCATGGCCGCCGGTCTCCGCCCAGCACGTCCAGGCGTGACGGATGCCGGCGAACGCCACATAGGTCACGAGCCGTGCCCTGCTGTGCAGCCGTTCCGGGTCGTCAGCGAGGGCACCGTCGTCGCGCCTGAGCCGCCGCTCCACCACGGAGACCAGCTCCAGCTCGAGCTGCTTCATGCTGGCCATGCGCAAGGTGAAGAGGTACGGATGCTCGCGCAACAGTTTGCGGCGCAGAGTCTCGATGTCGGCTCCGTCGGGGTTCGGCTCCTGGTCGACCGTGGACAGCAGCAGGTCGCGGATGCCTTCCAGCATCGGTTGCTCGGATCCCGCCGCGACGAAGCGTTCGATCGCTTCCTCGTCGGGCATCTCCGGTACGTCGCCGATCACGGCGGCTTCCTTGGTCGGGAAGTAGTTGAAGAACGTGCGCGGCGATACTCCGGCCGCGTGGCTGATCTCCTCGACCGTGACGCCGTCGAATCCCCGCTCCAGCGCGAGCGTCAGCACGGCGCGCTGGATCGCGTTGCGGGTGGCGAGGCGCTTGCGCTCGCGAACACCGCTGCGTGCAGGGGCCGGACTGGTGGCGATCACGCACCCATTATTGCAGTCAGTGCAAAGTCCCGCCCCGAAGGATGCCGCCGCCCAGCTCGAATCAGCACTCGGGGTCGGTCTTCGGCACCGTGCCGTTCACGAGGAAGCCGTCCACCGCGTCGTTCACGCACGAGTTCGACTTGTTGTACGCCGTGTGACCGTGTCCGTGGTAGGTGACGAGGTGTCCGCTGTCGAGCTGGTGCGACAGATTGACCGCCCACTGGTACGGGGTCGCGGGGTCGCCGGTCGTGCCGACCACGATGATCGGCGGCGCTCCGGCAGCGTGGATCGGTGCCTCCTGACGGGTCGGCTTGTACGGCCAGACCGCACATCCGATGTCTCCGTAGGACATGTAGGGGCCGATCACCGGCGCGGCCTTCGTCAGTTCCGCTGCCTGCTTGCGCATTGTGGCGGGGTCGGCATCCGACGAGTAGTCGAGGCAGTTGATGGCCGTGAAGGCTTCGGTCGAGTTGTCCGAGTAGGTGCCGTCCGAGTTCCGGTCGTAGTAGCCATCCGCGAGGATGAACGCCACCCGCGCGCTGCCGTGCATGACGTCCTTGAACAGGCCGTCGAGGGTGCTCCAGGCCGAGGCGTCGTACAGCGGGTAAATGATCGCCGTGACCATGGTGTCGGCGCCGAGTTCACGGCCGTCCGAGTTGCGGATCGGGCTCGCATCCAGCGATGCCAGCAGGTTCGACACGGTCGACAGGGCGTCGTCGAGCGAGCCCGAGAACGGGCATCCTTTCCGCCCCAGGCAATCCGTGAGATACGAGCTCAGCTCCTGCTCGAACCCCTTCGACTGGCCGAGGTTCACGTCGAAGCTCGTCGACGACGGATCGAGCGCGCCGTCGAGCACCATGCGGCCCACCCGCTTCGGGTAGAGGCCGGCATAGGTGGCGCCGAGCAGCGTTCCGTACGAGTAGCCGAGGTAGTTGAGCTTGGCGTCGCCCAGCACGGCGCGCAGCACGTCCAGGTCGCGCGCGGCGCTCGTCGTGCCGACCTGGCCGAGGAGCGAACCGGTGTTCTGCTTGCACGCCGCGGCGAAGGCCGTCGCCTCGCGGGTGGATGCCTGGATCCAGGCGTCGGACCCGCGCTGTCCCGGCGTGATGCCGAACAGGTAGTCGTCCATCTGCTTGGCGCCGTAGCACTTGACCGCCGTGGATGCGCCCACTCCGCGCGGGTCGAACCCGACGATGTCGTAGTGCTGCTGAAGGTTCTTGTCGACCGCGTAGTCGAGGCTGTCGCGCACGAAGCCGACGCCGGACGCCCCTGGTCCCCCGGGATTGACGAGCAAGGACCCGAGTCGCTTTCCGGTGGCGTAGTGCCTGATCAGCGCCAGCTCGATGCTTCCCGACGAGGGGTCCGACCATTCCAGCGGCACCTTCACCTTCGCGCACTGGAACTTGCCGCACGTGCTCCAGCCCACGTGCTGTCCGTAGAACGGGGCGAGCGCAGACGACACCTTCTCGGGTCGCGGGGTCGAGGTGACGGGCGGATGCGCGACCGGGAAGCATCCGCTCAGCGCCAGCGACAGCGTCACCGCGATCGCGGCGAGAAACCCCGCGCGGCGCCAGCGCCTCGATCGCGTCATCGGATCTCCCTTCCCGCCCCGTCGGCGGTTCGCGGTCGTCGCGCGGTCACCAGCATGGCCTCCAACGCGAGCGCGGGCGCGACGTTGCCGTCGATGCGCTCGCGTGCCGTCTGCACGGCATCCATGGTCGCAAGCGTGGCTGCTGCACTGGATGCCTGTGCCGCCGCGAGCAGACGCTCCGCCAGTTCCGCATTCACGAGCTCCGCGCCGGAGTCGAGCTGCAGCATGAGGATGTCGCGATACAGCGACAGCAGGTCGGTCAGGATGCGATCGATGCCGTCGCGAAGACTCCGCGTCGCACGCCGCTTCTGGTCGTCTTCGAGCTGACGCAGCTGGGCGCGCAGACCGGGCGGAACGGGTCCACCCTCCTGCACCCCCAGGGACTGTAGGGTGTGCGCCCGCTCCTCGGCGTCGCGCTCCTCCGTGATCGCCTTTGCGTCGGCGCCCGCGATCTCCAGCAGCCGTGCGGCACCTGCGATCACGTCCGCGACGGTGCGGATGCCCAGCGCCAGCTCGAGGGTCTCCTCACGTCGCGCCCGCGCCTCCTCGTTCGTCGCCAACCGGTGAGCCATGCCGATGTGGCTCTGTGCGTGCCGCGCCGCGCGTTCGGCGATCTCGCCCGTTACCCCGTCGCGCCGCTCGATGAGACCAGCGACGTCAGCGACCGACGGCACACGGAGGCGCACAGTACGAACGCGGGAGCGGATCGTCGGCAGCAGATCGGCGTCGCTCGGAGCGCAGAGGATCCACACGGTGCGCTCCGGCGGCTCCTCCAGCGCCTTCAGCAGAACGTTCGACGTGCGCTCCGACATGCGGTCGGCATCCTCGATCACCATGACGCGGAAGCGGCTCACCGACGGCGAGAACTGGGAACTCGAGACCAACGAGCGCACCTCGTCGATCGAGATGATCACGCGTTCCGTGCTGAGCACGCTGAGGTCGGGATGCGTTCGCGCCTGCACCTCGCGCGTGGTGACCTCGTCGCCGTCCGGACCATCGGGGCTGAGCAGTGCGGCCGCGAACGCGTAGGCGAGATTCGAGCGGCCAGAGCCCGGCGGCCCGGTGATCAGCCAGGCGTGCGTCATCGCCGCCGTTGCCGTCGCCCCTGCCGCCGCCCGCAGGGTCGCGATCGCGTCCGGCTGGCCGGTCAGATCGTCCCACACCGACGACCCATCGGTCGGCGCCGGTCTCACCGAGGTCTGGGCAGCTGGCATGGTTCGACGCTACCCGGTGCGTCCGTCAGCGCCGGCGGTTTCCGTGGCAGCGGCCGACCGTCGCGGCACGATCCCGCGCGCGGCGAGCAGCTCATGGACGTGCGCTCCGATCCGGTCGGCGAGGGACTCGGCGGATGCCGCGCCGTCGACGACGAGAAAGCGGTCGCGTTCCACCTCGGCCAGGGCGAGGAACGCAGTGCGCACCCTGGCGTGGAACTCGCCGGCTTCGGCCTCCATTCGGTCGAACCGCTTGTTGGCGGCGTCGAGGCGGCTTCGTGCACCGGTCTCGTCGATGTCGAGCAGCACCGTGAGGTCCGGCAGCAGGTTCTCGGTCGCCCAGAGCGAGAGTTCGCGGATCTCTGCCGCATCCAGCTCCCGGCCGACCCCCTGGTAGGCGATCGACGAGTCGAGGTAGCGGTCTTGCACCACGATGGCCCCCGCGTCCAACGCGGGCCGCACGACGGTGGCGACGTGGTGTGCTCGGTCCGCAGCGTAAAGAAGGGCCTCGGCACGCGGAGCGATGTCGCCGTGATGGTGCAACACGAGCTCGCGGATCTCCAGCCCGGCCTCCGTACCTCCCGGTTCCCTGGTGTGCAGCACGTCGTAGCCCGCCGTGCTGAGGCGCTCCGCGAGGAGGGATGCCTGCGTCGACTTGCCCGAACCGTCGCCTCCCTCGAAGGTGATGAAGAGGCCGCGCGTGACGTTGACCGGGCCCGAGGAGTCGGTCACGAGTCCGTGCCAGGTTTTTTCGCGGCTGTCGACTTCGGCATGCCCGTCTTCTTCGCCGTCGAGGATGCCTTCTTCGCGGTCGACTTGGTCGCGGTCTTGGCGGTCGCGGTCTTGGCAGTCCCCGTCTTCGCGCCCGTCGCCTTGGTGGTTCGACGGGTCGTTCCGGTGCGCTTCGCCGGACCCTTGGCACGCTTGTCGGCCAGCAGCTGCACGGCACGCTGGAAGTCGATGTCTTCGACGGACTCGCCGCGCGGGATCGTCGCGTTCGTCTCCCCGTCCGTGACGTACGGACCGAATCGGCCGTCCTTCACCCTCACCGGCTTTCCGCTGACGGGGTCGGCCTCGAACTCCTTCAGCGCGCTTGAGGCTCGTCGCGCACCGTACTTCGGCTGGGCGAACAGTTCGAGCGCACCGGGAAGGTCGATGTCGAAGATCGCGTCCTCGCTCGGAAGGGATCGCGTGTCCGCCCCCTTCTTCAGATACGCGCCGTAGCGCCCGTTCTGGGCAAGGATCGGCTCGCCCGATTCAGGGTCCTCTCCGACCGTGCGCGGCAGGTCGAGCAGCTTGAGCGCGGTCTGCAGATCCACGCCAGCGGGATCCATCGATTTGAAGAGCGAAGCCGTACGCGGCTTCTCGGCCTTGGCGACCTTGGTCTTGGCGGCCTTCTTCTTCGGCGCGCTGACCTCGCCGGTCTCGAGGTCGACCACCGCGTCAACGGCATCGGTGATGTCGACCGAGTCGGGGACCGGGTCCTCCTCGGCCTCCAGCTCGGTGACGTACGGCCCGAACCGGCCGTCCTTCAGCACGACGAGCTTGCCGTTCGCCGGGTTCACGCCGAGTTCCCGGTCGGACTGCACGGGTGCCTCGATGAGCTCCTTGGCCTTCGGCACGGTGAGTTCGTCGGGGGCGAGATCCGGCGGGATGTTGACACGCCGCGGCGTGGCATCCGGGTCGGTGTTGGGCTCGCTCACTTCGAGGTAGGGGCCGTATCGCCCGATGCGCAGCGTGATCTCGTCGGTGATGCGTACGGAATTGATCTCGCGGGCGTCGATCTCGCCGAGGTTGTCGACCACCTCGCGCAGCCCCCGATGATCGCTACTGCCGAAGTAGAACCCCTTCAGCCAGTCGGCCCTGGTCTCCGCACCGTCGGCGATGCGGTCGAGATTGTTCTCGAGCTCTGCCGTGAAGTCGTACTCGACCAGGTCACCGAAGTGATCCTCCAAAAGCCGCACGACCGCGAACGCGATCCAGTTCGGCACCAGCGCCTGGCCCTGCGTACTGACGTAACCGCGGTCGACGATCGTGGAGAGGATGGTGGCGTACGTCGACGGGCGTCCGACGCCGAGCTCCTCCATGCGCTTGACGAGGCTGGCCTCCGTGTAGCGCGGCGGCGGAGACGTCTCGTGCCCTTTCGCCTCGACCTCGCCGACGACGAGGCTCTGGCCCTCCGTCAACGGCGGCAGCTTGGCCTCATCGGGCGTCGCCTCCGCGTTCCGCTCCTCGTCGCGGCTCTCCTCGTAGGCCTGGAGGAACCCGCGGAACGTGATCACCGTGCCACTGGCCGTCAACTCGGCGATCGTGCCGTCGAGGGCGCCCTCGTGCACGTGGGCCTCGATCGTGACGGACGCGGTCTGACCCTTGGCGTCGGCCATCTGCGAAGCGACCGTGCGCTTCCAGATCAGTTCGAACAGTCGCAGCTCGTTGCCGTGCAGAACGGATGCCATCTGCGCTGGCGTGCGCCACGTGTCGCCGGCCGGCCGGATGGCCTCGTGCGCCTCCTGGGCGTTCTTGCTGCGGTTCGGGAAGGTGCGCGGCGCGCTCGGGATGGAGTCGGCACCGTAGAGCGCCTTCGCCTGTGCGCGGGCCGCACTCACCGCCTGCGCCGACAACGCCGTGGAGTCGGTGCGCATGTAGGTGATGTGTCCGTTCTCGTACAGCGACTGCGCGACGCTCATCGTCTGCCTCGCCGTGAACCGCAGCTTGCGCGCGGCCTCCTGCTGGAGCGTGGAGGTCGTGAACGGTGCCGACGGCTTGCGTGTCAGCGGCCTGGTCTCGAGCTTCGCGACCGTCACGGCCGTGGACGGCTGCCGCAGGGCATCCGCCAGTGCCCCGGCCGAGCTCTCGTCGAAGACGCGAGCCTCGCTCTTGAGCTGACCGCGGTCGTCGAAATCGCGCCCCGTGGCCACCCGCTGCCCGTCGACACGGCTGAGGCGGCCACTGAACGACTGGGCATCCGCGTCGGCCGCCAGCTGGGCGGTCAGGTCCCAATAGGATGCCGCGACGAACGCCATGCGCTCACGCTCGCGGTCCACGATGAGCCGGGTCGCCGGGGACTGCACCCGTCCTGCCGACAGGCCCTGCCGCACCTTGCGCCACAGAACGGGCGACACCTCGTAGCCGTACAACCGGTCGAGGATGCGCCGGGTCTCCTGCGCGTCCACCAGCGACATGTCGAGGTCGCGGGTGTTGTCCTTGGCCTGCTCGATGGCATCCTTGGTGATCTCGTGGAACACCATGCGCTTGACCGGCACCTTGGGCTTGAGCTCCTCGAGCAGGTGCCAGGCGATCGCCTCACCTTCGCGGTCCTCATCGGTGGCGAGCAGGAGTTCGTCGGCGTTCTTCAGCAGCTTGCGCAGCTTCGCGACGACGCTGCGCGCCCGGTCTGAGACGACGTAGTACGGCTCGAAGCCGTTGTCGACGTCGACGCCGAACTGTCCGAAGGCTCCCCGCTTCTTCTCCGCCGGAATGTCCTTGGGCTCGATGAGGTCGCGGATGTGCCCGACCGATGCCTCGACCGTGTATCCGTCGCCCAGATACTTCTCGATCGACTTGACCTTGGTCGGTGACTCGACGATGACCAGCTTGTTCCCTGGCACCTGTCTCCTTACCTCGACTCCTGTTGGATGTCGACTGCTGCTTATCCGGCTGCTGCGCTGCCGGCTTCGGCGGCCTTCGGGTGTTCGAACTGATGAGCGCGACCCTGGAACTGTGCGCCGGGCTCGGTTCGACGGATCGTCGATCAGGATGCCTCAGCGCGCGTCGTCGCGTCGACCGATCGTCGTGGGAACAACCCGGCAGTGCGGTCGCCGATCCCCCGCTCTCTCCCCTTCAGTCGCTCCGGCTCACCCTGTCGAGTGGAGCCGCGCCGCTCATCAGGCACACCATACACACGTTCTCCGGCGGACTGCCTAATCTGCGACTCCGTCGTGGCGCACGTCCCGAAGGAACGCATCGAGCACCGGTTCCGTACGGGTTGACCCCCGTGGCGGGCGGAGGACAATGACAGCATGGGTACTTCATCGAGCGGTGCCTACACCGCAAAGCTGACCGACGGACCACTTGAGGGCAAGACCGTCACCACGGACTTCCTGGACTCCGGAGAACCCCAGCCGCGCATCGAGATCCCCGCGTCGAGCGGCGAGAAGCGCTACGTGTACACGCGCTCGGGCGGCGTCGAGTACGCCTCGGACTCGGGCGACTCCGATCGTCCCACCGCGGTCGACTACCGCTACATCGAGGCCGTCTTCAGCTGATCGGCGAGCCGAACCGCTTGCGTCGCCACAGCCAGTGGACGCCGTCAGTCGGGTGTGCCCGGTGGGCCGGCCCTCGCCCAGACGGCGATGGGAACTCCGCCGACGTCGTCCTCGGCGCTGACCAGCGCGACGAGCCCATCGACAGAGCACGAGCCGAGGCGCGCACCATTGAGTCGCACGGCCTGAGCCGCTCGATCGCACGGCGCGCCCGCCACGCGTCCGCTCGCGGTGTCGGCTGCGGCGAGTGCGGCGGCATCCGCCGCAGCCGACACGTGCTGCTTCGCCGCGAGAAGCGCACAGGCACCCACCGCCGCTGCACTCGCCAGCAGCAGCGCGGCGAGCAGTCCGACGACGACTAGCGCCGCGGAGCCGCGTTCCGCCCGATCGCCCGAAGATCGACCATCCGGCTCCTTCACTCCGCTCACCTTCCGGTCCCCTTCTCTTCAGACGCGTCGTCGCCCAGCGCGCATACCCGGCTCTGCACCGTGAGTCCGGTCAGAGCGGCCGGCCCGGCGGCCTTCTGGGTCAGCGAGACGCAGACGAAATCACCGCTTCTACTCACCGACACCATCGATTGCCCGACGGCTCCCGCGATGTTCGAGCGGGCGACCCCCTCGCCGTCTCCTCGGGCGAGCGAGCGGGCTCCGTCGGCTGCGGCATCCGTGAGCCGGGCCTGCTGAACCACCACCTCGATCGCGCCGAGCCCGAATGCCAGCACGAGCAGCACCGCCGGCACGATCGCGGCGAACTCTGCGGTCACGCTGCCCCGTTCCCCGCCGGGTCCCCACTTCCGGCCCGGTGCCCGCAGTCGGCAGGGCGCCAGCCGAGTTGCCGCGCTCCTTCGCGGCGACACGTCAGCCCGCCACGGTCAGCGCGCGGCGAACCAGATCGGTGAGGATGCCGCGCACCTCATCGCCGCGGAGGATGAGCACGAGCAGCCCGGCGAAGCCGACCGCCGCCATCGTGGCGACCGCGTATTCCGCGGTGGCCGAACCGCTCTCATCCGCCAGCGCGCGCCGCAGCATCGTGGCTCCTTCCGTTCTCACTCGGGCTGCCGCTGCCCGTCGTTCGGGTCGAGCGTTCGTCGTTCGCGATTCTTTGTGTTGCATGGCGTCCTCCTCGTGACAGTTCTGCGCCGGATGCCATCGAGGGCCGTCTCGCTCGGCGAGACCGCGCCCCGTCGCGTCCGGCACTTCGAGCATTGTTCGGAGCCCGGTTCGCCCGGGAGCCGAACAAGCGATCGGTGTGAAGCGGTCAGATTCCGTGCAGTGTGGACGACAGGATCGACATCACGAGTGGCGCCACCGAAAGAAGCATGAACGCGGGCAACACGCACACGGCCAGGGGCGCCATCAGCCGCACACCGAGCGCGGCCGAGGTCGCCTGCGCGTTGCTGCGTGCATTCCGCCTCGCCTGCTCCGCCTCGGCCCGCAGAAGTTCGACGGTTCCCACTCCGGCGCGCTGTGCCAGCGCGAGCACGGAGTCGACGGCGGCGGGGTCGGGTGGGGCGAGGTCGAAGCGGGTACAGGCATCCGCCACCCGACCGAGTGCGCCGGGTGCGGACCCGCCGCCTGTCATCGCCACGGCCACGAGCTCGATCGGGAGCCCGGGCATCCGTTGTCGCGGCCTCGCTCGTCTCAGCAGCGCTCGGTTCCACGCCCGCGCTGCGAGCAGAAGTGCTGCTCCGGCGGCGAGGCAGCCGAGCCCTGCCGGCGTCGCGACCAGCACGTGCAGCGTGTCGAAGCCGAGGCCAGCACCGAACAGGATGCCAACGGCCGGCAGCGCGAGCACCATCCGCGCCGTCGCTCGCGGGCCGGCCAGCGCCGTCTCACGGTCGCGCTGCGTCTGACCGAGGTCGCGCAGCGACGAGGCGAGATCTCGGAGAGCCTCGGCGAGCGGCGCGCCGGATTCCGTGGCGACCTGGAGGGCGACGCCTAGCCCGCGCCACGCCTCCTGCACGTCCGTGTTCCGTCGCCGCGTGCTCCGATGCTTCGTCCCCGGAGCGGCGGCGTCGGCTGCCGCCGCGATGGCTCGCGGCACGTCGCCGCCCCGTTGGGCGGCGCCGGCCGCAGCACGGATCACCGCATCCGTGACCGTGAGACCGCGTCGAGCATCACCGGTGGTCTCAGCGAGGTCGACCGACTCCGAGAGATAGCCCCACGCGGCACCGGGCGGCACGCCGGCGGCGAGGAGCACCGCGAGTCGTCCCGCGGCGTCTGCGACGTCTTCGACGGCCGGTCGGCGCGGCGTCGTCATGGCTCCCGAGCCTCCTCCACGATCAGCCGGCCCGCACCATCGGTACGGAACGAACCGCAGTGAGCGACGCGACGGATGCCTCCCACTCGCTCCAGGTGCACCACCAGGTCGAAGGCGCTCACGGCCTGACGCGCGACGGCCCAGGCATCCAGGTCAGCGAGGGCGCCGAGAGCTTCCAGCCTCGCCGGTACGTCCTCCATGGAGTTCGCGTGCAACGTCCCGGCGCCGCCGTCGTGACCGGTGTTCAGCGCCGACATCAGGTCTCGCACCTCGGCTCCGCGGCACTCGCCGACGACGAGGCGATCGGGGCGCATGCGTAGCGCCTCTCGCACGAGCCGGGCCAGGCCGATCGCGCCGGCACCCTCGAGGTTGGCCTGCCGCGCCTCCATCGCCACGACGTGCGGATGCCGCACGTGCAGCTCGGCGACGTCCTCGATGCAGACGATCCGCTCGTGCTCGGGCGCCTCGGCGAGCAGAGCGGAAAGAAGAGTGGTCTTGCCGCTGCCCGCCGCGCCGGTCACGAGAAGGTTGGCCCGGTCTCGCACGGCGGCCTGCAGTCGCCGGCGATGCGGGCCGAGCATGCCGACCGCGTCGAGTTCGTCGAGCGTGAATCGGCTGGGCCTCGGGACGCGGATCGAGATCAGCGTCCCGTCGGTTGAGACGGGCGGAAGCACGACATGCACGCGGATGCCAGCGGCCAGCCGAACGTCCACGCAGGGATTCGCCTCGTCGACGTGTCTGCCGCCCAGTGCGACAAGACGCACCGCGAGTGCGCGCAGCGATCGCTCATCGCACGACCAGGTCGGATCGTGCACGGCTCCGGCTCCCGTGTCGACCCAGAGCCCGGCCGGGCCGTTGAGGAACACGTCGGTGACGCCCGGCGCCGCGACGTACGGGGCGAGCGGGCCGAACGCGGACCAGTCCGCGCGCTCGGCCGAGCCTTCGCCATCGCCGGGCGCCTGGTCGTCGAGCGCCTCGCCCTCGAGCGCTCCATCGCCGAGTTCGGCGTCTCTGACGACCTCGCCCCCGAGCTCGTGACGACGCTCGACGGCATCCGCCGGAATCCCAGGCGACGGCCGCGCGCCGAGCGCCGCGGGCGGGTGCGGCACGAACGGCACGGTCGCGCTGCGAGAGCGGTGAACGACGGGCATGGGGCGACGCTACGTGCGCGGCCCGACGCGCAAGGCATCCGTTCGCGGGTGCGTGCAGTTCGCTGTTACTGCCCGGACTGTGGACGGGAAGTCACCACGCACTTTAAATGCAAGGGGCGGCACCTATTGGGGGGAACAGGTGCCGCCTCAGCGACGAGGGATTGGGGGGAATCGCTCTCGCCGCACGCCAGAATTATCATTCGGCCGATCGATAGTGTACGCCATAGGTGCCATCATGCAAGAGGCATTTTTCACGACCCTGCAGAAGCCTCCCGACCGCCTGTTCCCCAGCATGTCGGCCCGTTCGCGACCACCCTCGGGCAACCGGTATCGTCGTAAAGCGTTGTGCCAGCCGCCCACGTGACACACCTCGCGAAGGAGCGAAATCCATGTCTTCCGACACGATCGACAACCTGTTGCACGAGTCCCGCCGCTTCGCGCCCGACGCGGAGTTCGCCGCGAACGCCGTGGCGACGGCGGAGCTGTACGAGCAGGCTGCGGCGGATCGTCTGCAGTTCTGGGCCGATCAGTCCCGCGAGCTGCTGCACTGGCACAAGCCGTTCACCCGCACACTCGACTGGTCCAACCCGCCGTTCGCGAAGTGGTTCGACGACGGCGAGCTGAACGTCGCATACAACTGCCTCGACCGTCACGTGCTGGCCGGCAACGGCGACCGAGTGGCGATCCACTGGGAGGGCGAGCCGGGCGACACACGCACCATCACCTACGCGGAGCTCACAGCCGATGTGAAACGCGCAGCGAACCTGCTGACGAGCTTGGGCGTGCGCGAAGGCGACCGGGTCGCGATCTATCTGCCGATGATCCCCGAGGCCGTCGTGGCGATGCTCGCCGTCGCCCGCATCGGTGCTGTGCACTCCGTCGTGTTCGGCGGTTTCAGCGCCGACAGCCTGCGCCAACGCATCGACGATGCGAACGCGAAGCTGGTGATCACAGCCGACGGTGGCTACCGCAAGGGCTCGGTGTTCCCGCTGAAGAACGCGGTGGATGCCGCGCTCGCCGACGGCGGCACGAACGTCGACAAGGTGCTCGTCGTGCGCCGCGGCGGTAACGACGTCGAGTGGGTCGAGGGGCGTGACCTGTGGTGGCACGAGGAGCTCCCCCAGGTCGACGCCGACCACGAGGCGAAGCCGTTCGCAGCCGAGCATCCGCTCTATATCCTCTACACGAGCGGCACGACGGGTAAGCCGAAGGGCATCGTGCACACCTCGGGCGGCTACCTCACCCAGGCGGCGTACACGCACAAGAACGTGTTCGATCTGCATCCCGAGACGGATGTCTACTGGTGCTCCGCCGACATCGGCTGGGTCACCGGTCACACGTACGTCGTCTACGGCCCGCTCGCCAACGGTGCGACGCAGCTGCTCTACGAGGGCACGCCGGACTTCCCGGAGCCCGGTCGCTGGTGGCAGCTCATCGAGAAGTACAAGGTGAGCATCTTCTACACGGCGCCCACGGCCATCCGCTCGTTCATGAAGCAGGGCCGGCAGATCCCGCAGAAGTACGACCTGTCGTCACTGCGCGTGCTCGGCTCGGTCGGCGAGCCGATCAACCCCGAGGCGTGGATCTGGTACCGCGAGGTCATCGGCGGTGACACGACCCCGGTGGTCGACACCTGGTGGCAGACCGAGACCGGCGCCATCATGATCTCCGCGCTGCCCGGTGTCACCACGCTCAAGCCCGGAAGCGCGCAGGTGCCACTGCCCGGCATCTCGATCGACGTGGTGACGGATGCCGGCGAGTCCGTCGGCGCGGACGAGGGCGGCCTGCTCGTCATCACCGAGCCGTGGCCGTCGATGCTGCGCGGCATCTGGGGTGATCCCGAGCGCTACAAGGAGACGTACTGGGCGAAGTTCGGCGACAAGTACTTCGCCGGCGACGGCGCCCGCAAGGACAAGGACGGCGAGATCTGGCTGATGGGCCGGGTCGACGACGTGATGAACGTCTCCGGTCACCGCCTGTCGACGGCGGAGATCGAGTCGGCGCTGGTCGCGCATCCGTTCGTGGCGGAGTCCGCGGTGGTCGGGGCATCCGACGAGACGACCGGACAGGCCGTCGTGGCGTTCGTGATCATCAAGGGCAACCAGCGCGAGGCGGCCGGCGCAACGGATGTCAACGCCGAGCTGCGCTCGCACGTCGCCCAGCAGATCGGAGCGATCGCCCGTCCGCGCGACATCTACGTCGTCGAGGAGCTGCCGAAGACCCGTAGCGGCAAGATCATGCGCCGCCTGCTGCGCGATGTCGCCGAGGGCCGCCCGGTCGGCGACACGACGACGCTGGCGGACACCACCGTGATGTCGATCATCACCGAGAAGCTGAGCGGCCCGGCCCCCGCGGAGGACTGAGCTGCCGCAGTCGGCACCGTGCCGATCGCGCTGACTTGCACAATTAGTGCGACGACCGACGCCGCTACTCGAAGGCGACGACCAGCTCGATCTCGACCGGGGCATCCAGAGGCAGCACGGATACGCCGACCGCGGAACGGGCGTGGCGTCCAGCGTCGCCGAACACCTCGCCGAGCAGGAGCGATGCGCCGTTGATCACGCCGGGCTGCCCGGTGAACGACGGATCGGATGCCACGAAACCGGTCACCTTGACGACCTGCGTGATGCGATCCAGCGACCCGATCACCGACTTGACAGCGGCGAGCGCGTTGAGGGTGGCGGTGCGTGCGAGGTCTTTCGCGTCATCCGCCGGCACGAGTCCGTGTCCATCGCCCACCTTGCCGGTGAGCGGCAGGGCACCGGAGACCATCGGCAGCTGTCCGGCGGTGTAGACGAGCGAGCCGTTCACCAGAGCGGGCACGTATGCAGCGACCGGAGGAACGACCTCCGGGAGCTCGATGCCGAGCTCCGTCAGGCGTGCCTCGAACGCACCCATCAGTCGTCCTCGCCGATCTCGCGCTTGAGGTAGGCGACGAGGCCGCCTTCCGGGCCGGTGACGACCTGCACGAGCTCCCAGCCTTCCGATCCCCAGTTGTTCAGGATCGCCGCCGTGTTGTGCACGATCAGCGGTGTGGTCACGTACTCCCACCGACGCATGTGTCCTTCTTCCTCCACGCTGCTTACGGCTCCATCGAGCCGCCCTGACGATCGTGCCACGGCGGCGGCGCTCTTCGCATGCCGTGCCAGGCAGGCGGTTTGCCAGCTTCTGCCGATAGCCTGGGCCCCATGTCTGCCCAAAAACCCACGGCTAGAGGTGCGCTCGGCGCGCTTGGGGCGTTCGTAGGAATGAGCGTCGTGGCCGGCCTTCTTGTGACAGCAGCAGTGACACCGGCCATCGCGGTCACCGGAATGGCGGCGAACAACGGCATCGGCGCGTTCGACGGCCTCCCCGAATACCTCCAGATCGGCGCGCTCCCCCAGGTCTCCACCATCTACGCGAACCAGGGCGGTCAGCCCGTTCCGATCGCGACGTTCTACTCTCAGAACCGCGTCGAGGTCGGGTGGGACGACATCTCTCAGCTGATGAAGGATGCCACGATCTCGACCGAAGATCCGCGCTTCTACCAGCACGGCGGCATCGACCTCGAGGGCACGACGCGCGCGATCGTTCTCACCGGACTCCTGCACAAGTCGACGTCGGGCGGATCGTCGATCACGCAGCAGTACGTGAAGAACGTCAAGGTGCAGCAGTGCGAGACGTACAACATCATCGTCAGCGCTCCCACCGAGGCCGAGCAGAAGAAGCGCCAGGCTGCCCAGGACAAGAAGTACGAGGACTGCTACAACGAAGCGACCGATCCCACTATCTCCCGCAAGCTGCAGGAGATGAAGCAGGCGATTGGACTGGAGAAGAAGTACTCCAAGAACGACATCCTCAAGGGCTACCTGAACATCGCCGGCTTTGGCGGATCGGTGTACGGCGTGGAGTCGGCGGCGCGCTACTACTTCGGTGCGACGGCGAAGACGCTGACGCTCCCCCAGGCGGCGACCCTCGTCGCCATTCTGAACAACCCGGCGAACCTTCGTATCGACCAGGACAAGGCGACGAACCCGGGCAACAACGCCGATAACGGGTTCAAGCGCACGCTGGAGCGTCGCGACTACGTGCTGCGCAGCATGCTGAAGAACCATAAGATCACGCAGAAGCAGTACGACGACGCGGTCAAGACCAAAATCGAGCCGAAGATCACGCCGCAGCCGAACGGATGCGAGACCGCGGCTCAGTACAACGCGGCGTACTACTGCGACTGGGTGCAACACCTGGTCACTGAAGACACCGGTCTCGCCAAGACGCCGGATCAACGTAGCGCCCTGCTTCGCGCCGGCGGTCTCAAGATCTACACGCCGCTGAATCTGGATGTCCAGGCCGTAGCGCAACAGTCGCTCAGTTCCATCGTTCCGTCGTCGAAGCCCGGCGTCGCACTGGGCGGAACGAACCTGTCCGTGGAGGTCGGCACCGGGCGCGTCATCTCCATGGTGCAGAACACCAACTACACGGCCACGGCGTCGGATGACCCCAATTTCTCGGGCATCAACTACAACACCGACTTCAACGAAGGCGGCTCCGGCGGCTTCCAGACCGGCTCCACCTACAAGCTGTTCACACTGCTCGAGTGGCTGAAAGAAGGCCATTCCATCAACGACTACGTCACCGCGCCGTCGTCGCGTACGACCTTTCCCGCGAGCAGGTGGCATACCACCTGTTCCGACACGTCTCCGGCGGCGAGTTGGACGGTGGAGAACGACGGTCCCGGCGAGGGCGGCACCATGAGTGTCTCGAGAGCGACCGCCAACTCCGTCAACACGGCTTTTGCCGTCATGGGCACGAAGCTGGACCTCTGCGGCATCCGCCAGAGCGCACTCAACATGGGCATCCACCCGGCGAGCGACAAGGTGTGGACGACTGACGCGGCAGGTAACGAGGTGCAGGTCGCCAATCCGCTTCTGGGCAACCCGGCCGCGATCCTCGGTACGAACGACCTTTCCCCGCTCACACTGGTGAGCGCGTACGCGGGTGT
This sequence comes from Humibacter sp., assembly GCF_051954055.1. Taxonomy (NCBI): domain Bacteria; kingdom Bacillati; phylum Actinomycetota; class Actinomycetes; order Micrococcales; family Microbacteriaceae; genus Humibacter; species Humibacter sp. The sequence continues at coordinate 108,797 of NZ_JBQCIE010000035.1, forward strand.
CGCCAACGGCGGCAAATGGTGCACGCCGGTTGGCATCGACAAGATCATCGGTCCGGACGGAAAAGATCTGCCGGTGACGCCGACCAAGTGCACGCAAGGGGTCGACCCGAACGTCGCCGCCGGTGCGATCAAGGCGCTTCAGGGTGTCGTGAGCAGCGGAACGGGCACCATCGCCAATCCGCATGACGGTGTGCCGATCTTCGGCAAGACCGGCACCACCGACTCGGCTGCCCAGAACTGGTTCGTCTCCTCCACGACGAAGACGGCAACCGTCTCTTGGGTTGGTCAGACCAAGCAGACGAACGGCAACTGGGTCAACTTCGGCAACTTCAGTCTCGGCGGCCACGGCGGTCGTGACGCGAAACTGTTCGTCGCGAGGCCTGTCATCGCGGCTCTCAACAAGATCTACGGCGGGGACCAGTTCCCGCAGCCGACGGGCAGCGTGCTGCAGGCGAAGCAGGTGACCGTTCCCGACGTGACGGGCAAGTCCCCGTCCGACGCGCAGTCCACACTGGAGGGCCTCGGCTTCACCTACCAGGACGGCGGTCCGGTCGATTCGGCCCAGCCCGCCGGCACCGTGGCGAGCACCAACCCGCCCGCGGGCAGCAGCGCAGGAATCGGCGCGGTGATCACCGTGTACACGTCGAAGGGCAACCTGGTGGCCGTACCCGACGTCTCGGGTAAGAAGGCATCCGATGCGGTCCAAGCGCTGACAGGCGCCGGGTTCACCGTGCAATACAGCGGCGATCCCAACGCAACGGTCACCGCGACAGACCCGCCCGCCGGCACACCCACCCCGACCGGCTCACCGGTGAAGCTCTCCGTGAAGAGCGACAAGGGCAACGGCAACAACACCGGGGGTAACGGATGACACGCGGCCGCCGCGTGAGCGCGGTCGGAACCGTCGCGCTCGCGCTAGGCGCGGCATCCGCCGGTGCGCTGCTCTGGGGCACGCTGGTCGAGCGACGCTGGTACGTGCTGCGGCAGGTCAGCGCCCCCGTGCTCCCGTCCGGGTCGAAACCGATTCGAGTGCTGCATCTGAGCGACCTGCACATGGCGCCGTGGCAACGCGACAAGCAGCAGTGGATCCGCTCGCTGGCTGCCTTCGCGCCCGACCTCGTCGTCGACACCGGGGACAACCTCGGGCACGAGCGAGGCTTCGACGGCGTGGAGCACGCGCTCGACGCGTTCCGCGGCACGCCCGGCGTGTTCGTGAACGGATCGAACGACTACTACGGGCCGATCCCGAAGAATCCGATGCGGTATTTCAGTGGCCCATCGCCCTTGCACGCGAAGCCGTCGAACCTCGACACGGACGAGCTCACTAGGTACTTCACCGGCGACCTCGGCTGGGTCGACCTCAACAACCACGCAGGCGCCCTCACGGTGAACGGAACGCGCCTCGAGTTCTTCGGGGTGGACGACCCACACCGCAACTTCGATCGACTCGACCGGGTGACGGGCGAACTCGATGAGTTGCGGGCATCCGAGGTGACGGATGCGACGTGGCCGGAAGCCAACGCCGACGGCGAGCACGACGCACCGACGGTCGCGATCGGGGTTGCGCACGCACCGTACCGGCGCATCCTCGATTCGTTCGTCACGAACGGCGCGAGCATGATCTTCGCCGGACACACGCACGGCGGCCAGGTCTGCGTGCCCGGGTTCGGAGCGCTCGTCACGAACTGCGACCTCCCCCGCCGTCAGGCGAAGGGTCTCAGCACCTGGACGCACGCACTGCGCGTCGCCTACCTGAACGTCTCGGCGGGACTCGGCACATCCATCTACTCGCCTGTGCGATTCGCCTGCCGGCCAGAAGCATCCCTCGTCACACTCGTGCCCCACGACACGACGTACGACGGGGTCGACGTTCGCTGAACGTTCTGGCTTCTCTGAGAGACGACATAGACGGCACAGACAAACGGGTCAGAGTGACCGCGTAGCGTATTCGGGTGAAGACCACTCGCAGAACCTGGGGTGCTCTCGGTGCCTTCGTGGGTATGAGCGCGGTGGCCGGAGTGCTCGTCGCCGCAGCGGTGACACCGGCCGCGGCCGTCACCTCGCTGGCCGTGAGCGACGCGACGAACGCGTTCGACGGCCTGCCCGACTACCTCGTACTGCAGCCCCTCGACCAGACGACGACGTTCTACGCGACGAAGGGCGGCCAGGAGGTGCCGTTCGCCACCTTCTACGCGCAGAACCGGCAGGACGTGTCGTCGAGCCAGATCGCGCAGAGCGTGAAGGATGCCGCGGTCGACACCGAGGACCCGCGATTCTTCTCCGAGGGCGGCATCGACGTGTACGGCACGATCCGTGGCGCGCTCGCCACGGGCACCGGCGGCAACGTGCAGGGTGGTTCGTCGATCACCCAGCAGTATGTGAAGAACATCCTGGTGCAGCGCTGCGACCAGGAGGATCAGCTCGATCCCAACGCGTCGGCGGCGGCACAGAAGAAGCAGCAGGCGAAGTTCGAGCAGTGCTACCAGGACGCCGCCGGCGTCACCATTTCACGCAAGCTGCAGGAGATCCGGTACGCGATCGGGCTCGACAAGCGCTACAGCAAGACGCAGATCCTGCAGTCCTATCTCAACATCGTCGGGTTCGGCGGTCAGGTCTACGGCATCCAGGCGGCCGCGCAGTACTACTACGGCGTCGACGCGAAAGACCTCACGCTGCCCCAGTCCGCGACCCTCGTCGCCATGCTGAACAACCCGGCGAATCTACGCATCGACCAGGACGCATCCGCGAACCCGGCGAACAACGCGACGAACAAGTTCAAGCTGACGCTCGCTCGACGCAACTACGTGTTGCAGCGGATGCTCGTGCATCACTCGATCACCGAGGCGCAGTACGACAAGGCGGTCGCCACGCCCATCACGCCGAAGATCACGCCCAAGCAATCCGGATGCCAGTCAGCGGTCGCCTACGACGCCGGCTTCTTCTGCGACTACGTCAAAGACGTGATGCTGCAGAATCCGGCCTTCGGCAAGACGGCGGACGAGCGGCAGCTGCGCTTCCAGCGCGGCGGCATGAAGGTGTACACGACGCTGAACCTCGATCTGCAGAGCACCGCGCAGAGCGCGCTCAGCAAGTACGTGCCTTCAACGGATCCGGTGGTGGACATCGGTGGCGCGAACGTGTCGGTCGAGGTCGGCACCGGACGCATCGTGACGATGGTGCAGAACAAGCAGTTCGACAACTCGGCCGGTGGTGGGCCCGGGACCACCGCTATCAACTACAACACGGATCACGCGTACGGCGGATCGAACGGGTTCCAGACCGGCTCGTCTTTCAAGGCGTTCGACCTTGGAGAGTGGTTCGAAACGGCGCACACGGCCTACGAGAGTGTCAACGCGCACTACTCCGGTTACTCGTTCCCGTTCAGTGCGTTCAAGTGCCACGGCCAGGCACTGAGCGGTGGGACGTATCCGGTGAGTAACGACTCCTCATCGGAAGGCGGAACGATGAGCGTGCTGCAGGCGACCGAAGAGTCGGTCAACACCGCATTCATGCAGATGGCGACCGAGACCGACCTGTGCGGTATCGCCGATGTGGCGAAAGCGCTGGGCGTGCACTCGGCCAATCCCGCCCAGAACCCCTTCGAGACCGTACCGTCGATGGTCATCGGGACGAACTACATCGCTCCGCTGACCATGGCGACCGCATATGCCGGAATCGCGAACAACGGCAAGTTCTGCACCAACGTCGCGATCGACAAGGTCGTCACGAATGACGGTTCGACGATGGCGGTCCCGAAGTCGACCTGCACCCAGGCGATCCCTCCGACGGTGGCCGCAGCACTGGCGTGGACCCTGGAGCACGTCATCACCGCAGGAACGGCGACCTCGGCCAACCCGCACGACGGCACGCCGATCCTGGCGAAGACCGGTACGACTGACAGCTACCAGCAGAACTGGCTCGTGACGTCGAGTTCGAAAGTGGCGAACGCGATCTGGGTCGGGCAGATCTCGGGATCCCACGATCTTCGCTCCTACGACTACAACGGCACCGAGCTCGCGTACTCGAAGTTCTACGCCGACCGCCTGATCCTGACCGCCCTGGATGCCGCGTACGGCGGTTCCGAGTTCGCCACACCACCAAGCTCGCTGCTGTACGGATCGTCGAAGAGCTCGACGCAGTCCGGTAACGGCAACAGCGGCGGGAACAATGGCGGCACCAGCGGCGGGAACAACGGTGGCAACGGCGGCGGCGGCAACGGTGGCTCGTCCACGAACAGTCCTGCTCCCGCGCCGACGACCTCGCCGCTACCCGTGCCGACCAGCACCGGACTTCCGTCATCCGGCGGATAGATGACCGAACCCACGCAACCTCCGGAGGGTCCCGATGACGAAGTGGAACCGCGAGCGTAGCCTCGAAAGGGTGACATCACGAGCCGGAGCCTGGGGAGCCCTCGCAGGGTTCATCGCGATGAGCGCCGTTGCCGGGGTCCTCGTGGTCAGCGCGGTGACGCCCGCTCTGGCCGTGACATCCTTGGCGATCAGCGACGGCACAGGCATGTTCGATGGCCTGCCCGACTACCTCGCCCCTCAGCCGCTTGACCAGACGACCACGTTCTACGCGACCAAGGGCGGGCAGGAGGTGCCGATCGCCTCGTTCTACGCGCAGAACCGCGAAGACGTGCCCTGGGATGGCATCTCCCAGTCCGTCAAAGACGCGGCCGTCGCCACTGAAGACCCCCGTTTCTACAGCGAGGGCGGCATCGACGTCTTCGGTACGGTGCGCGGGGCGCTGTCGACCGCGAGCGGCAAGGACGTGCAGGGCGGATCATCCATCACGCAGCAGTACGTGAAGAACATCCTCGTTCAGCGCTGTGAGCAGAACGACGCGGTCGACCCGGATGCCTCCGCCAAGGTGCAGAAGCAGCAGCAGGCGAAGTTCGAGGCGTGTTACACGGACGCGACCGGGGTGACCGTGCAGCGCAAAGTGCAGGAGATCCGCTACGCGATCGGCCTCGACAAGCGCTACAGCAAGGACCAGATCCTGCTCAGCTACCTCAACATCGTGGGCTTCGGCGGACGCGTGTACGGCATCCAGGCCGCCGCCCAGTACTACTTCGGAACGGATGCCAAGAGCCTGACGCTGCCGCAGGCTGCGACCCTGATCGCCATCCTCAACAACCCGAACTACCTGCGCATCGACGACCAGTCGACGTCATCGACGAATGTCGCGGCGAAGGGATTCCCCGCCACCACCGAGCGCCGCAACTACGTGCTGCAGCGGATGCTCGTCAATCACAAGATCACGAGCGCCGAGTACAAGCAGGCGATCGCCACGAAGATTCAGGCGCACATCACGCCGAAGCAGTCAGGGTGCACGAGCGCCGTGCAGTTCGACGCGGGCTTCTTCTGCGACTACATGCGCCGCATCATGCTCTCGGATCCGTCCTTCGGCAAGACCGCGGAGCAGCGGCAGGCGCAGTTCCAGCAGGGCGGGCTCAAGGTGTACACGACCCTGAATCTCGACCTGCAGAACACGGCGCAGGCGGCGCTGAGCGGCTACATTCCCCCGACCTACGGCAACCTCGATCTCGGCGGTGCGAATGTGTCGATGGAGGTCGGGACGGGCCGCGTGGTCACCATGGTCGAGAACAAGCAGTTCGACGACAGCGGCGACGCACCACCCGGCACGACATCCGTCAACTACACGACGGACTACGCGTACGGCGGGTCCAGCGGCTTCCAGACCGGATCGTCGTTCAAGGCCTTCGACCTCATCGCGTGGCTGGAGGCCGGGCATTCGCTTTACGAGTCGGTCAACGCCAACACTCACCTGTTCCAAGAGAGCCAGTTCGCCACCTGCGGGCCGCCGACCACCGGCCCTTGGTCTGTCGCGAACGATGAGTCCTCGGAGGGTGGCACGATGTCCGTCCTCCAAGCCACAGAGGCTTCGGTCAACACGGCGTTCGCGATGATGGCGACGAAGCTCAACATGTGCGACATCTCGAAAGCGGCTACCGATCTCGGTGTGCATTCGGCGAACCAAGATGTGAATCCTTGGACGATCCTTCCGCCGTTCATCATCGGCGTGAATTACATCTCGCCGCTCACCATGGCGCAGGCCTATGCAGGCATCGCCAACGGCGGGCGGATGTGCACCCCGATCGCCATCGACAAGGCCCTGGATGCCAACGGGAACCCGATCACGGTGCCGAAGACCACGTGCACGCAGGCGATCCCGGAGAACGTCGCCGCGACGGTCACCTGGGCGCTGCAGCACGTGATGACCGGAGGAACGGCGACCGGCGCGAATCCTAACGACGGCGTTCCGATCATGGGCAAGACGGGCACGACCGATTATGCGCACGAGAACTGGCTGGTGACCTCGACCTCGAAGGTGGCGCAGGCGACCTGGATCGGACTCATCTCCGGTGCCACCGATATGCACTACGTGTATTTCAAGGGCATCCAGGGCAACAACGTGAAGTTCAGTGTCGTCAAACAGATCGACACCGCTCTGGACAGCGTTTACGGCGGTGGCGCGTTCCCTGCGCCGGACAACACGCTCATCTACGGCAACGGTTCGAAACCGCCTGCGACGAACAGTCCGAAGCCCGGCACCGGCGGCAACGGCGGGAACTCCGGTGGCGGCAACGGCCCGAACCCGCCTGCACCGGGACAAGGACCGGGAAAGCCCGGCAAGGGCCACTGATCCCGCGCTCCGAGAGTCGGCGCACGTCATCGGGCGCCTCTGCCAACGTGTATCCTTATGGAGGCCTTTCGGGGCCATCGGGGTGTGGCGCAGCTTGGTAGCGCGCTTCGTTCGGGACGAAGAGGCCGCAGGTTCAAATCCTGTCACCCCGACCAATGAAATAGGGACTGCCTTCAGGCGGTCCCTATTTCATTTGCCTGGGTGTTGGGGAATGGCACCTGCGGAGCAGGTGGACCGGATGATCGACCGCAATGGGTAGTCGCGGTTCATACGTGTGTGCTTTGCTGTGGCTGTGTCCCGAATGCGCCGCATCAACGAGACCATCGGCCGGCTGACCGGCTTTCAGCTCCGCAGGGTCTCGCGCCAGTCATCCGGTCCGAAGTCGTCCGGCGGCTCGGAGCGGACCGATTCGCGCCGCGATGACCCGAAGATCCCGAACGATTTCGACGACGAGATGGCGTCGATCATCCGTGCGGTCGCGCCGTTCACCATGACGAATGTCGACAAGTTGCACGCCTTGATCACCGCGACGCGGTACGTGGCGCAGCACGAGATTCCGGGCGACTTCGTCGAGTGCGGGGTCTGGCGCGGGGGAAGCATGCACGCCGTCGCGCGCACCCTCGCCGCGTGTGGCGACCTCGGGCGCGAGCTCTACCTCTACGACACGTTCGAGGGGATGACGGAACCGACGGAGAAGGATCTGCGTTGGGATGGCGTGCATCCTTCGGCCTGGTTGAAGCATTCGGCGCACAATAAGCGCAACAGCGCGATCTGGGCGTACGCGTCTCTGGAAGAGGTGAAGGCCGGCTTCGCCGACGTGCCGTATCCGAAAGAGCGGCTGCATTTCGTGCAGGGTCCCGTCGAGCAGACCGTTCCCGGCGTGCTGCCCGAGCGGATTGCGCTCCTACGCCTCGACACCGATTGGTACAGCTCGACGGCGCACGAGCTCGAGTACATGTACGACCGACTGGTGCCGGGAGGGGTGCTGCTGCTCGACGACTACGCGCACTGGCAGGGCGCCAGGAAGGCCACCGACGAATGGCTGGCGCGCACCGGAGAGAAGCTTCTGCTGGTGCGGATGGGCGGCGGCAGGATCGCCGTCAAACCAGGAATCTGACCCCGGACCACTGAGCGCCCGCTCGGGCGTACGAAACGCCGCGAGACTCAGGCGAAGAGTTCCGCGACGAGCTCGAGCGAGTGCACGCGGGCATCCGACTCCGCGGCACCCGACGCGATCATGAGCTCGTCGGCGCCCGTTGAGGCGAGCAGCGAAGCGAGTCTGTCGCGCACCACGTCGGGCGTGCCGAATGCCTGCCGCGAGTTCCGCTCGGCGATGAAGTCCAGTTCGAGCTGACTGAACTGGTACGCCGCAGCCTCCTCGACCGAGACCGGCTCCGGCTTCTGCCCTCGTCGCATCTGCAGGAACGAGATCTGCGCAGGGAGTGACTGCCTGCGCACCTCGTCGGGGTCCTCGTTCGCCAGCACGGTCACGGCGATCATCGCATGCGGCCTCTCGAGCGTCGCACTGGGCTTGAACCGGTCGCGATACAGCTTCAGCGCCTCCTCGGTGTGCTCCCCGGCGAAGTGGTGCGCGAAGGCGAACGGGAGCCCAAGGGCGGCCGCGACCTGCGCGCTGTATCCGCTGGAGCCGAGCAGCCAGAGCTCCGGCAGATCGCCGAGCCCCGGCACGGCACGGATGCCCGCGAGCGGGTCGTCCGGCGCGAACCCGCCGGTGAAGAAGCCGAGCAAGTCGAGGAGCTGCTGCGGAAAGTCCTCGGCGCCGAGCGCATCCGGGCTCCTCCTCAGGGCCGCCGCGGTCGCCTGATCGGTGCCAGGCGCGCGGCCGATCCCGAGGTCGATCCGGTCGCCGTAGAGAGCGCGAAGCGTGCCGAACTGCTCCGCCACGACGAGCGGAGCATGGTTCGGCAGCATCACTCCCCCGCTGCCCACTCTGATGCGCTCGGTACGCGCCGCGATACCCGCGATCAGCACGGCGGGCGCGCTGGACGCCACAGCCGGCATCCCGTGATGCTCGGCCACCCAGAACCGGTGGAAGCCGAGCCTCTCGGCCGTTTGCGCGAGACGGATGCTGCCGGCGACGGCATCCGCATTGCTCGCGCCCGCCTCCCGACCGGCCAGGTCGAGCACGTTGAAGGGCACTTTACGCAGTTCGGTCACACTGACTTCAACCGCTCCTGTACGTCAGGATTCCCGATGCCGGCGCGGCGGCCACGGCGTCAGCGCGGCCCGTCGGCGACCACGGCGGCCACGGCGCTCACCTCGATCAGCGCACCCGGCACCCCGAGACCCGCGACCCTGGCGGCCGTGACCAGCGGGGGCGCGCCGTCCCTGGCGAGCTTCGCAGCGATCGCGCCGTATGCCGCGCCGAGGTCCGCTCGCTCGTCGAACAAGATCGTCCACTGGACGACGTCGTCGAGCGTCGCTCCGGCCGCCTCGAGCGCGACCACCGCGTTCTCCACCGCGCGCACGGACTGCGCGGCGATGTCGTCGGAGACGACCCGGCCCGTCTCGTCCACGCCGTTCTGACCGCCCAGGTACACCGTGGTCGCGCCCGGCGGCACGACCGCCACATGGCTGAAGGCGGGAGAGCGTACGAGACCGTCGGGCTGAAGCAGCGTGATAGGCATGCGAACACCTTGCCGGTGACCGCTGACATCCTGTTCGCGGATGCCCGGGTTACGTGAAGTCGGGGTCCGGCTCGCTCGCGTAGGCCACGGCCGAGCCGGTCAGCGGCCAGTGCCGCCGCCCATTGTTCAGTACGCCGCCGCTCTCCTGCAGGTAGCAAGCGCCGCAAAGCGATTCATAGACCACGTCATCACCGTCCTCGATCGCGACCTGGTCGCCGTCGAACACGAAGACGCCGTTGATGGTGCGGGCGTTGAAGATGGCCTTGCGTCCACACCGGCAGATGGTCTTCAGCTCCTCCCGGCTGTGCGCCACCTCGAGCAGCCGGCGGCTGCCGGGGAACGCGACCGTCTGGAAGTCGGTGCGGATGCCGTATGCCAGCACCGGAATATCCTCGAGGATGGCGATCCGCAGCAGGTCATCAACCTGCGCCTCGGTGAGGAACTGGGCCTCATCCACGAGAAGGCAGCTCACGTCGCGCCCGTAGCGCGAGACCGTGCGCTCACGCAGCACCTGGAACCGGTGGTAGAGGTCCGCCTGGGGGTCGATGGTGAAGTCGGCATCCCGCGTGACGCCGAGTCGGGAAACGATTCCGGCGTCGCCCTTCGTGTCGATCGCCGGCTTCGCGAGCAGCACGCGGTGGCCGCGCTCCTCGTAGTTGTATGCCGCCTGCAGCAGCGCCGTGCTCTTGCCGCTGTTCATCGCCCCGAACCGGAAGTACAGTTTCGCCACCCCGATATCGTAGAGCGCACCGGAGTCAGGTCAGGTAGCCGTCCTCTGCGGCCCGGCGGATCAAGTCGGAGCGCGTACTCGTCGGCCGACCGACCCGCTGATACTTCTCCCGAACACGTCGCAGGTACGTCTTCGCGGTTTCGAACTGCACGTTCATCTCGCCGGCGACCTGCGACGTGGAGTTCCCCTCCACGTAGAGCAGGAGCGCCCACCGTTCACCGTCGCTGAGCTTCGGCTTCGTGAGCGGCAGCGCGGTGGACACGACGTGCGCGGGCTCGGAGGCGTCGGCATCCGTGAGGCCCATCACCGCCTTTGCTGTCGCCATCACCTCGCGCACCGGCTGCGCCTTGGAGAGGAACGCCAGGGCGCCTGCTCCGAGGCAGCGTTCGCGCTCCTCCGGGGTGTCGAGCGCGGTGAGCACGATGACGGATGCCCCTGCCGCCCGGCAGGTGCGCACCCGGGCCTCGATCGAGACCTTCTCGGTGAGGTTGAGGTCCATCAGCACGAGGTCGGTGGGGAACGCGGCGGAGTGCACGAGCTCCACCCAGGTCGGTGCTGCGACGACGAGCTCGAACAACGGCTCGTGCTCGCGGATCCAGTTGGAGAGGCTGTCCAGCAGCAGTTCGTGGTCGTCGAGGATGCCCACCCGTACGGGGCCGCGACCCTCACGCGGGGACAAAACCGAACCTCATAACCATGGTGGGGCCGTTTCTCGTGATGGTGGCGTCGCCGCTCAGCGAACGCAGCACGCTGACGAAAGGTCGGGCCGTGCGCCGCACGAATCGCCAGTCTGCCGCAATGCGCATCGAGAGTTCGAATCCGGTGCGTTCGGAGCTGTCGACGGTGGGGATGCGGTGCACGGTGATGGCCGCGCCGACCGGGGTGAGCGCCCCGATGCGTATCGCCTCGACGAGGAAAGCGCTGAGGGCGGCGCGTTCGCGTGGCGGCATGTGCGACAGCAGACGTTCGGGGTCGTGCACACCCTGCTGGTCGATCCGGGTGTCGGCGAGCAAGCGGTCGACCCACGTCACGCGCAGCTGCTCCAGCGCGTGTTCCCGCAGCCTGGCCGAAACGGCCGTCGCCGTGTCGATGTCGCATTGGGTGATCGTTCCGCGTTCGGAGATGGATGCCAGCAGCGGCAGCGTCGCCTGTCGCAGCTCCTCGAGCTGGGCGCGGCGCAGGGCATCCTGTTCGAGCATCCGGAACTCGGGCTCGAGTGCGCGCATGCCGCGTGCGGATGACGCCGTCCACTCTGTGCTGAATCGCGCGATGATCGCCCCGACGGTGGCGGCGACGCAGCTCAGCACGAGCACGGGCGTGGCGGCGACGACGGCATACACGTACGGCGTATTCACGATGAGCAGGGAGGTGTGCTGCGCCGCGGCCAGCAGGCCGACGACGAGAGCGCCCAACACACCGAAGACGATGATCTCCCAGGGCGGACGCAACCAGAGCAGTCCGAACAGGATCAGCGCGACGCCGATCTGCCCCCAGTCGTCTTGCACGAGGCGGTTGTGGCCCCAGGTCGACAGAGCGGACAGCACGGCGGCGGCCACGGCCACTCCGACGATGACAACAGCACCCCCGGCGCTGAGGCACCCGACGGTGGGGTGCGCCACGACCGACAGTGCGATTCCAGCCGCGACGAGTAGGCAGATAGCCGCGACCGCGAACACCGGCGAGACGATCTCGTTCCGGTTGATGACGCTCTGCACCACGGCATAGCCGACAGACATCGCGCCCACCAGCGGTGCGAGACCCCACGCCGCAGTTGCGCCGATCGGATCGAGTCGGATCGGCGCGCGGTCGAGGATCACTTCGTGCATCAGACGGCGTCCTCGGGCTGCGCGACCGGCACGACCATGAGCACCGAGGTGCCTGCGCCGGGCTTCGAGAACACCGAGACGGATCCGCCGACGCGTTCCACCCGCTCGATGACCGAGTGCATCAGCCCCATGCGGTCGCTGCCCTCCGCCGTGAGCGTGCCGACGTCGAAGCCGCGGCCGGCATCCACGACGACCAGAGAGACGGCGCCGCCGGACGCCGAGAGCATGACGTCGGCGGCCGATTGCCCTGAGTGCTTCAGCACGTTCACCAGGCACTGCCGGGCGGCGAGGCCGACGGCACGGCGGGCATCCGGTGTCAACGACGTGTACGGCCCGAAGTCTCCGGAGACGTCCACGACCAGGCCTGCATCGCGCGCCTGCGAGATCGCCTGCCCGAGCTCCGTTCCGCGCCAGTCCCGCTCATCCGTCACGGTCAGGGCCTGTGCGCGCTGCGTCTCGTCGGTCCAGTGACGGATGTCCGACTGCAGTCGCTCACGGAACGTCTCCGGCACTGGGCCGGGCGCAGCGGTCGCGATAGCGGCCAGTTCGCTGAGCGTGGTGTCATGCAGCTCGGCCCGCAGCTCGGCCACGAGTGCGCGGCGCAACTCGTCGGCGTGCTGTTGGCGGAGCATCCGCATGATCAGCGTGTGCGCACCGCGGTAGGCGCTGCGCGTGACGCCGTGGAACAGCAGGAGAGCCATGAACAGCACGTAGGTGGCCAGCGAGATGGAGTCGAAGCGGAACTGACGATGCGCCACCGTGGCGGCGCCGAACACGGCGAGGTCGCCCGCCGCGTAGGCGACGGTGGCCCAGAGAACACCGATGCGCGCATCCGACCCGGATCCGCCGATCAGCATCAGCGCCACCAGCGGCAGCGCGACCACGAACAGGTTCGTGTCGGTGTAGGTGACCGTCTGCTCGAGCAGCGCGATCGTGTACGCGAAAGTGGATGCCACACCCACGACGATGTAGGCGACCATCGCGGCGAGGGCCGGCCTGATCATCACCACGACCATGAGCACCGCCATCGGCAGCAGAGAGCCGGTCGCCCACCAGCGCACCTCGACGTCGAGGAAGAGGCCGGGAGCCAGCACGGATGCCGATGCCGCGGCAAGACAGATGAGCGCTGCGACCTGCGTGGACCGGGCGACAGCGAGGTTGCCGGCATCGCGCGCCACCTGCGCCGGAACCCCGAGAGACATCGTGAGGATTATGACACGGCGATGCACCCCTTTTGTACCCCAGTGCTGTACCCCGATCGAACGACGCTTCCAGAGGACGCGTTCCGAAGCACGCGACCCGCGTTCAGAACAGCGTCAACCGTTCTTCCCGCGCTACCGGCTTCGGCGCGTCGGGCGCACTCACCGCAGCCGTCGCTTCGAACCGCACGCGGTCACCGTTCTCGTTCCGCATCGCGTTGAGCGCCGCCGACCGCACGCCGCCCGTGACGGGATCCTCCTCACCACGACGCAAGCCGTGCGCGGCGATGAGCGGCTTGATGCGCGCGGCGAGCCACTTGCGGTACTCGACCGGTGCGTACGCCTTCGACCCGTACATAGCGCGGTACTTCTCGACGAGCTCCGGATGCTCGCGCTCGAGCCACATCATGAACCACTCCTTCACGCCCGGCCTCAGGTGCAGGGCGGTGTACAGCACGGAGGTGGCACCGGCATCCGCCGCAGCTGAGAGGGCGGCGTCGAGGTGCGCGCGTGAGTCGGTGAGGTACGGCAGGATCGGCATCATGAACACGGAGCAATCAAGTCCGTGTTCGCGCACGGCCCGCACGGTCTCCAGCCTGGCCTTCGTGCTCGGCGTACCCGGCTCGACAGACTTCTGCAGCTCGTCGTCGTAGACCGCGATCGACATCGCGAGGTCGACGGGGACTCGCGTTGCGGCATCCGCGATGAGGTCGAGATCGCGTCGCAGCAGCGTGCCTTTCGTCAGGATGCTGAACGGCGTGCCGGAGTCCGCGAGCGCCTCGATGATGCCCGGCATCAGCCGGTAGCGTCCCTCCGCCCGCTGGTAAGGGTCGGTATTCGTGCCCAAGGCGACCGGATGCCTGGCCCAGCTCGCCCGCGCCAGCTCGCGTCGCAGCACCTCGGCCACGTTCACCTTGACGATGATCTCGCGGTCGAAGTCCGTTCCCATGTTGAGCTCGAGGTACCGGTGCGTCGGCCGCGCGAAGCAGTAAAGGCATGCATGGCTGCAACCCCGGTACGGGTTGATCGTCCAGCCGAACGGGAGGGCGCCTCCGCCGCCTGGCACCTTGTTCAGCGCGGACTTGGCCAGCACCTCGTGGAACGTCACACCGGCGAACTCGGGCGTGCGCACCGATCGCACGAGGTTGTTGAGCTTGGCCAGGCCGGGCAGAGCATCCGACTGCTCGACCGTGATCTCCTGACCGCTCCACCGCATGTCTCTATTCGAACACTAGTTCGAT